>JAWWPK010000158.1:0-3898 GCA_033854925.1 Nocardioidaceae bacterium
CGGTGTCGACGCGTTGGCCTTCCTAAAGCGCACGAGGGGGCACCTCGCATGAGCATCCCGGAGAGCTTCGCGGACCAGCCACTGGAGTCCTCGACCTGGACGATGCGCTGGGACGACGCCGCCGAGCCCCCGGCGTGGCCGTCACCCGAGGGCATCGACATCAAGCCGCTGTACACCGCCGACGACCTGACCGGCCTCGACGCGCTCGACACCTACCCCGGCCTGGCGCCGTTCCTGCGCGGCCCTTACCCGACCATGTACACCACCCAGCCGTGGACGATCCGTCAGTACGCCGGCTTCTCCACCGCCGAGGAGTCCAACGCGTTCTACCGGCGCAACCTGGCAGCCGGCCAGAAGGGGCTGTCGGTCGCCTTCGACCTGGCCACCCACCGCGGCTACGACTCCGACCACCCGCGCGTCCGCGGGGACGTGGGCATGGCCGGCGTGGCGATCGACTCGATCTACGACACCCGGACCCTCTTCGACGGCATCCCGCTCGACGAGATGTCGGTGTCGATGACGATGAACGGCGCGGTGCTGCCCGTGCTCGCGCTCTACATCGCCGCGGCGGAGGAGCAGGGGGTGAAGCCGGAGCAGCTCAGCGGGACCATCCAGAACGACATCCTCAAGGAGTTCATGGTCCGCAACACCTACATCTACCCGCCCGAGCCGAGCATGCGGATCATCTCCGACATCTTCAGCTACACCGCGGCGAAGATGCCCCGCTTCAACTCGATCTCGATCTCCGGCTACCACATCCAGGAGGCCGGGGCGACGCAGGACCTCGAGCTCGCCTACACGCTGGCGGACGGCGTCGAGTACATCCGCGCCGGCCTCGCGACCGGGATGACGATCGACCAGTTCGCGCCCCGGCTCAGCTTCTTCTGGGCGATCGGCATGAACTTCTTCATGGAGGTGGCGAAGCTGCGCGCGGCCCGGGCGCTCTGGAGCCGGCTGGTCCGCGACTTCGACCCGCAGAACCCGAAGTCGCTCAGCCTGCGCACCCACTGCCAGACCAGCGGCTGGTCGCTGACCGCGCAGGACGTCTACAACAACGTCGGCCGCACCTGCATCGAGGCGATGGCCGCGACCCAGGGCCACACCCAGTCGCTGCACACCAACGCGCTCGACGAGGCGATCGCCCTGCCGACGGACTTCTCGGCCCGCATCGCCCGCAACACCCAGCTCCTGCTGCAGCAGGAGAGCGGGACGACGGGCATCATCGACCCCTGGGCGGGCTCCTACTACGTCGAGCGGCTCACCCACGACCTCGCCGAGCGCGCCTGGGCGCACATCCAGGAGGCCGAGCAGGCCGGCGGGATGGCGAAGGCGATCGAGCAGGGCATCCCCAAGATGCGCATCGAGGAGGCCGCCGCCCGCACCCAGGCCCGGATCGACTCCGGCGCCCAGAAGGTGATCGGCGTCAACACCTTCCGGCTCGCGACCGAGGACCAGCTCGACGTGCTCCGGGTCGACAACGACGACGTCTACCGCCAGCAGATGGCCAAGCTCGAGCGGCTGCGCGCGGAGCGTGACGACGACGAGGTACGCCGCACGCTCGAGGCGCTGACCCGCTCTGCCGAGCAGGGGCCGCCGGCCAGCGGCTCGCTCGACGGCAACCTGCTCGGTCTCGCCGTCGAGGCGGCCCTCGCCAAGGCCACGGTCGGCGAGATCTCCGACGCCCTCGAGAAGGTCTACGGCCGGCACCGGGCCACCATCCGTACGATCAGCGGCGTGTTCAGGGACGAGGCCGGCGAGGGGGGCGACACGCTCCTTCAGCAGGTCCTCGACGCGACCGCGGAGTTCGAGGAGGCCGAGGGCCGCCGGCCGCGCATCCTGGTCGCCAAGATGGGCCAGGACGGCCACGACCGGGGCCAGAAGGTGATCGTCTCTGCGTTCGCCGACATGGGCTTCGACGTCGACGTGGGGCCGCTGTTCTCCACGCCGGAGGAGGTCGCCCAGCAGGCGGTCGACGCCGACGTGCACATCGTCGGCATCTCCTCCCTGGCTGCGGGCCACCTGACCCTGCTGCCGGCCCTGAAGCAGGCGCTCGAGGAGCAGGGCCGCCCCGACATCATGGTCGTGATCGGCGGGGTGATCCCGCCCGACGACGTGCCGACCCTCAAGGAGATGGGCGCAGCGGCGGTGTTCCTGCCCGGCACGGTGATCGCCGAGTCCGCGCTCGACCTCCTGGCCCGGCTCCGCGAGCAGCTCGATCACGAGCCGCACGGTGGTTGAGGAGCTCGCGCTAGCGAGCGTCTCGAAACCTGCTGAGCCGGTGCTGGAACCGGCCCATGGTCACGTGCCAGCGTCACCTTGCGAGGTTTCGAGACAGGCGCTAGCGCGCCTTCCTCAACCACCGGACACCCCTCATGCCTGACGTTCAGACACTGCTCGAGGGCATCCGCTCGCAGAAGCGCTCGGCGATCTCGCAGGCGATCACGCTGGTCGAGTCATCGAAGCGCGAGCATCGCGCCGACGCCCGCGAGCTGCTGACCGCCCTCGCGGAGGATGACGCCTCCGGCGTTCGCTCCCCGTCCGTCCGGGTCGGCATCTCGGGCGTGCCGGGCGTCGGGAAGTCGACCTTCATCGAGTCGCTCGGCACCCGCCTCACGGCGCAGGGCCATCGGGTCGGTGTGCTGGCGGTCGACCCGTCCAGCATCCGCACCGGGGGCTCGGTGCTCGGCGACAAGACCCGGATGGCGAAGCTGTCCGCGAACCCGGCCGCCTTCATCCGGCCCTCGCCCGCCGCCGGCACCCTCGGCGGCGTCGCCCGCGCCACCGTGCAGGCGATGGCGGTGCTCGAGGCGGCGGCCTACGACGTGGTGCTGGTCGAGACCGTGGGCGTCGGCCAGTCCGAGGTCACCGTGGCCGGGATGGTCGACACGTTCCTGTTCCTGACCCTGGCGCGCACCGGCGACCAGCTGCAGGGGATCAAGAAAGGCATCCTCGAGATCGCCGACGTGATCGCGGTCAACAAGGCGGACGGTGACCGCGAGGACGAGGCGCGCGCCGCCGCGCGTGAGCTGGCGGGTGCGCTGAGGCTGGTGCGCGGCAAGGGGGAGTGGGCACCGCCCGTGGTGACCGTCTCCGGACTGCACGACATCGGCGTCGAAGACCTGTGGGGCCGGGTGCTCGCCCACCGGGACCAGCTGGGCGCCGAGGGCCTGGCCGGGAAGCGCGCTCAGCAGCAGCTGGAGTTCACCTGGGCGCTGGTGCGCGACGAGCTCGACCAGCGGCTGCGGCACTCCATCGGCGTACGCCGCATCCGCGACGAGGTGCGCGCCGCCGTGCTCGCCGGCGAGCTGCCGGCGCCGGCGGCCGCTGACCGGCTGCTCACCGCCTACGACGAGGTCCACCCCGAGGGGTGAATTAAGGCCGGCCGCCGCCGTGTCCCGGCAGATCGGGACATCCCTCCCCTTGTGGCCGGGACAGCGCCTGTAGAAATCTCCGGGCAGGCCCGGATGCGAAAGAGGGGCGTACCCGGAAGCCTCGACCCTGTCCATCCTCGTCATCCCATCCCGGAGGAACCATGCGCATCCGTCACGTTCTCGCCGCGACAGCGGCCCTCGCGCTCGCCGGCAGTACCGCCGGCGCCGCGTTCACCGGCGCCAGCGCGGTGCCGGCTCACCCGTCGACGAGCAAGGCGAAGCCCACGGTCACGATCGTTGCCAAGCACCTGGTCGGACCGTTGAGCGTCGCCCAGGCTCCCGACGGCACCCGCTACTGGGCCGACAGCTTCGCCGGTCTGCTCTACAAGCAGACTCCGACCGGCACCGTCTCCGTCATCTACAAGAGCAAGCACCACGGCGCCGACGGCGTCTCGGCCGACGGCGGCGTCCTCCGCTTCGTGACCGGCTCGAACGACAACAAGTCCGGCGGAGTCTGGACGCTGGAC
>JAWWPK010000159.1:0-2906 GCA_033854925.1 Nocardioidaceae bacterium
CGCCGACGCCGTGGCCGCCGCCGCCGCCGCCACCGCCGCCACCGCCGCCACCGCCACCGCCACCGCCACCGGTGGTGACTCCACCAGCATCCTTGGTGCCGATCGTGAGAACCTGGCTGGCGGTGCCGGTGTTCTGGGCGGCGTCGGTGACCGAGGCCACGACCAGGTAGGACCCCTGTGCCAGTGCGGTCGCGCTGACGCCCCAGGTGCCTCCGGGGAGTACGGTCGCGACCAGGGCCTGCCCGCCGATGGCGAGGTGCACCGTCGTACCCGCCTGCTCGGCCGTCGTTCCGTAGGTCCACGGGGAGGTGTCGTCGGTTTGCGGAGTAGGCCCGCCGTTGAGGGTGACGACCGGCACGGTGACGTCCACGATCAGGACCTGGGTCGCCGTCCCTGTGCTCTGCGAAGCGTCGTCGACGGACGCCATCACCAGGTGGGCCGCCTCGCTCAGGACAGTCGCGTCGACGCTCCAGGCGCCGGCCAGCGCCGTCGTCGTCAGGGTCTGCCCGCCCACGGTGACAGTCACCGTCGGGCTGCCCGGCTCGTCGGTGGTCCCCGAGATCGTCGGCGTGGTGTCGCTGGTGGACCTTGAGGCGCCGCCGTCGATGGCGACCGCCGGGGCAGTGCTGTCGACCGTGAGGGTCTGGGTGGCCGTACCGGTGTTCTGGGACGGGTCCGTGACCGACGCGAGCACAGCATGGGGTCCCGCGCTCAGCGTGGTCGCACTGAGCGCCCACACGCCGCCGGCCAGCACCGTCGAGCTGAGCGTCTGGCCACCCACGGTGACCTTCACGGCACGGCCGGCGGGCTCGTCGGTCGTGCCTGTGATCATCGGCGTGGTGTCGTTGGTGGACCGCGCCGGACCGCCGTCGATGCCGACTAGCGGAGCGGTCAGGTCGTCGATGGGCTGGGTGACGGGCGAGTTCGCCAGCGCCACCGTGCTCGGGGTCAGGATGCGGCCCTTGATCGAGGCAGCTTCGCCGAACGCGACCGCAGCGGCACCGAGGATCGTGCCGACCCACTTGGCGCCGGCGCCGAGCGAGACCGCGCCGGTCACCTGCCAGTAGACGTTGTGCGCCAGGGCCCCGTCGATGAGGAGAACCTTGCTGACCGCCGCAGAGCTGAGCGCCGCACCGATCTGGAAGACGAAGATCGCGCCGGGGTCACCATCGGCATCGAGGGTGATCGTCCCGGTGTTCGTGATGGCCGCCCCGCTCGTGTAGAGGCCGGGCTTGAAGATCGCGCCGGCCTGGTCACCCGCGAACGGCGTGCCGCCGGTCTGCGCCACCACGGCGTCGTACGCCGCCTGCCGGTCCTCCTGTGCAGTGGCGGCCGCGGAATCCTTGTCGTGGACCGTGCCGGTCACCGTGCCCGGAGGGAAACCGGTGATCACCCCGGCGGGGCTGAGCCCCAGGTTGAGGGCGAGCACCGTGCTGGCTCCGGTGTTGGAGACCCCGGCACCGGCAAGCACCGAGTACGCCGCGGCCGTGCCCAGGTTCACGGAGCTGGCCGCCACGAGCTGCGTCGTCGCCGCGCTCGCGGGGGACCCGGTCGCGAACGGGGCGACGACGAGCAGTGCGCAGGCTCCGATCGCCACCCGCGCCGTCGTGGTTCGAAGGGTCGTGCGTGCCGGCCGGGTTTGACTCATCACGTGGGCCTTCGGTTGAGGCACTGACGTCATCCAAGCCGGAGTTCCGGGTGATTGAAGCTCAGCAGTTGCCTTGTTTGCGAAGGTAACGGCGGGTCACCGCAGCCGCAGGCGAACACCGGCGGGTTGGTACCGAGGCACTAGGGCGCCTTAGCCGGTCAGCCCACGCAGCTGAGCCAGCGACTCGCGCAGCACGGCGGCGAGGTCGCCGGTGCGCGGCCCGCCACCCAGCGCTCGAGGACCTCTACGCCGGCCACTACACCGCGGGCTGAGCGGCGGTCTCGTTGCCCCGGCGGCGGTGGTCGCGCGGGCTGATCCCGCGCTCGCGCTTGAACGCCGCGCTCAGCGCGAACGGCGTCGCGTAGCCGACCTGCCGGGCCACCGACGCGATGGTGGCGTCGGGCTCGAGCAGCAGGTCGGCGGCGAGAGCGATCCGCCAGCCGATGAGGAACGCCATCGGCGGCTCGCCGACCAGCGCGGTGAACCGCCGCGCGAACGCCGCCCGCGAGACGCCGGCCCGGTCGGCGAGCTGCGCGACGGTCCACGCGTGCTCGGGGTGGTGCTGCATCAGCCGGAGGGCGGGGCCGACGACGGCGTCGCCCTGGGCGGCGTACCAGGCGGGCGGGTCGGAATGAGGTCGGTCGAACCAGGTGCGCAGCAGCGTGATCAGCAGCAGGTCGAGGAGCCGGTCGAGCACCGCTTCCTGGCCGGGTGCATCGCGCACGACCTCCTCGCCGAGCAGGTCGATGAGTGGGGTGTCGAGCTCGTGCGAGCGCAGGATCATGGTGCGCGGCAGCGCCCGGAGCAGCCGCCGGGTCACCTCACCCTCCATCAGGTAGACGCCCGTGAGCAGCACCGTCTCGCCGACCTCGCTGTTGCCCCAGCTGCGCACGCCCTGGCTCATCTCCTCGACCACGACCTGGCCGTCGACGGTCGTGCAGACCTGGCCGGGGTGGATGACGATCTGGGTCGGGGTCGTGGGGTCGTCGGCGATCGTCCAGTGGTCGCTGCCGACCCACACGACCACATCGCCTGCCTCCAGCCTGGTCGGTTCCTCGCCGTCCGGGCAGACCCACAGGTGACCGCGGACCACGGCCGTCACCGACAGCGGCGCCTCGTCCTCGAGGCGGACCGACCAGGGCTCGTCGAGCAGGATCCGGAGCAGGAAGGCGCCGCGGGCGCGTGGTCCGTCGAAGAGGCCGGCAAGTCCGTCCATGCGTCCAACTCTAGACGCTGGCGTATGTATTGAACAGATTCG
>JAWWPK010000160.1:0-2620 GCA_033854925.1 Nocardioidaceae bacterium
TTCTGGAACTACTGCGAGGCGCACGTCGCCCGCCGCGAGGTCGAGCCGGGCAACGACTTCACCACCGACCTGCTTGCGTGGCGGGCCGAGCACCCCGACGAGGTGAGCTTCAACGACGCGGTCAGCATCGTCTACTCGATCGCGTTGGCCGGCCACGACAGCACGACCAACCTGTTCACCAACGGCCTGCGCTACCTGCTGGCGAACCAGGACGCGTGGCAGGCGATCGTCGCCGATCCGTCGCTGATCCCCAATGCCGTCGAGGAGATGCTGCGCTACGACCCGCCCATCCTGGGATGGCGTCGCATCACGACAACCGAGACGGTCGTCGGCGGCGTCCCGCTCCCCAAGGGCGCGCAGCTGTTCATGACGTTCGCGTCGGCGCACCGTGATGCCGACAAGTTCCCCGAGCCGGACACGTTCGACATCACGCGCGACAACGCGCGCGCGCATCTGTCCTTCGGCAAGGGTGTGCACCTGTGCATCGGCGCGCCGCTGGCTCGACTCGAGATGCGGGTCACGCTCGAGAACCTCATCGAGCTGACGCCGAAGCTGAGGCTGGTCGACAAGCAGGACTTCGCGATCATCCCCAACCTGGTGTTCCGCCAGATGGAGGAGCTGCTCGTCGAGACGGGCGCCTGACGCCTTGCCGCTCAACCGCGCCTGCATCGGCCGGAGCTATCCGCCGACGAGGGTCTTCGAGGTCGGTCGCGACCACATCCGTCGCTTCGCCGAGGCCATCGGCGACGCCAACCGGGCCTACGTCGATGCGGACCACGCCCGGGCCCTTGGCCACAAGGACGTCGTGGCGCCACCGACCTACCTGATGTCCGTCGTGGCCATGGCCGGCGGCCGGGAAGCGCTGAGCGACCCGGACCTCGGTCTGGACCGCCGCCGGGTCGTGCACGCGGAGCAGCGCTTCACGGCTCACCGCCCTGTCCATCCGGGTGACCGGTTGGTGCTCACGGCGACCATCGAGGACATCTACGACCGAGGAGACAACGAGGTCCTGAGCCTGCGGCACGACATCGACACCGAGAGTGGCGAGGCCGTGTGCAGCGCGTGGTTCGTCATCACCTCGCGCGGCACAGCGGGAAAGCCGGCGTGACCGACGCGAGCTCGACGCAGGACGCTGTCGGCGACACCCCGTGGGACCTTCTGCTCTCGCGGGCGGAGCGGACACCCTCGGCCGTCATGGCTGTCGACCCGGCCGGTCGCACGATCACCTTCGAGGGCATGCGAGACCGCGCCGCTGAGCTGGCCGGGCGGCTCGCAGGAGAGGGCATCAGCGCCGAAAGCGTCGTCTCGTGGCAGCTGCCGACCTGGATCGAGGCGATGGCGCTGACCCTTGCCCTCAGCCGCATCGGCGCCGTTCAGAACCCGCTCATCCCGATGCTCCGTCACCGCGAGGTCGCCTTCATCACGGCACAGGCCGGCACGGATGTCCTCGTCGTACCGCAGGTCTGGCGCGGCTTCGACCACGAGGCGATGGCAAGGGACATCGCCGGTGCTGGAGACCGACTGCGGGTCCTCCTCGCCGACGCCGACGGTATCCGCACCAGTGGTCCGTCGCCGGCCCCCGACCCCTGGAGCGGTGCACCCGACGACGTCCGCTGGCTGTTCTACACATCCGGGACGACCGCGTCGCCCAAGGGAGCGAGACACAGCGACGAGGCGCTGTTGCACGCCGCCCGGGCGCTCGTGGCACGAGTCGGCGTCCGCGGTGACGACCGGATGGGTCAGCCCGCGCCGTTGACGCACATCGGCGGCGTCATCCTGACCTACGTCGCGCTCCTCACGGGATGCACGCTGCTGCTCGAGGACGCGTTCGACCCGGCCACGACGCCGGCGCGGTTCCGGGACGCCACGCTGATCGGCACGGGCACGCCGTTCTTCATGGCCTACCTGGCGTACGACGAGGCGCACCCGGCCAGCCGGCCGTTGTTCCCGCACGTGCGCGCGTTCCTGTCCGGTGGCGCACCCAAGCCGCCCAGCCTCGACGGGCAGCTGCGGGCAGCTCTCGGTGCGGGCATCGTCTCGGGCTACGGCATGACCGAGTGCCCGATGCTCGCCTGGAACGCGCCGGAGGACGACCCCGCGCTGCTCGCAACGACGGAGGGCCGGCCCGTCGACGGGGTGACCGTGCAGGTGCTCGCCCCTGACAGCACGCCCGTCGCCCCCGGAGTCGAGGGCGAGCTGTGCGTTCTCGGTCCGCAGCTGCTGAAGGGCTACGTCGACCCTGCGCTGGATGCCGACGCACTGACACCCGGCGGGTTCCTGCGTACCGGCGACCTCGTCCGCGTCGACGGGGACGGCAACATCACGGTCACGGGCCGCGTCAAGGACGTCATCATACGCAACATGGAGAACATCTCCTCGAAGGAGGTGGAGGACCTCCTGATCACCCACCCCGCGGTGCGCGACGTCGCAGTCATCGGGCTGCCGGCTCCCGGCATCGGCGAGCGCGTCTGCGCTGTCGTCGTCCCGGAGGGTGCTGCTCCGGACCTGGAGTCGCTCGCGGCGCACCTGCGAGAGCAGGGGATGAGCAGCCGCAAGTTCCCGGAGCAACTGGAGATCGTCGACGTCCTGCCGCGCAACGCCATGGGCAAGCTCGAGAAGG
>JAWWPK010000161.1:0-7440 GCA_033854925.1 Nocardioidaceae bacterium
GGGGTGGGTGGGACTCGCCTCGGCCCGTTGCCGAGGCGGGGATCAGCTGTTTGAAGCGAGGCGGAAGCCGAGGTTGCCGGCGCTGGAGTCGGCCGCGTGGTGCTGGCGACCGGACACGCGGTAGCGGCGGCAGTAGGACGCGTGGCACAGGTAGGAGCCCCCTCGACTGACGCCGTCCCCGTCGGAGCACCACTCCCAGACGTTGCCCGTGGTGTTGTGCAAGCCGAACCCGTTGGCGGGGAAGGCACGGACGGGACAGGTGCCCCGCCAGCCGTCCTCGCCGGTGTCCTCCTGGGGGAAGGTGCCCTGCCAGACGTTCATCCGGTGCTCACCGCCGGGCTCGAGCTCGGCCCCCCACGGGAAGGGGTCGTCGATGCGGCCTCCGCGGGCCGCGTGCTCCCACTCGTCCTCGGTCGGCAGCCGCGCACCTCGCCACGTGGCGTACGCCTCGGCGTCGTTCCGAGAGACGTGGACGACCGGGTGCTGGTCTAGCCCGGAAAGGCCGGACTGTGGACCGAACGGGTGCGCCCAGTCCGCACCGGGAACCTCACGCCACCACGGGGCCGCTGCGACGCCGCGGGTGGGCGGGAAGTCGTCGGGGAGGAGGCCGGCGAAGACGAACGACGATCCGTAGCGCTCCGCGTCGGTCTGGTGCTCGGTCGCCGCGGAGAACTCCGCGAACTCGGCGTTGGTGACCGCGAACCGCGCGATCCGGTACGGCGCAAGGACGACCTCGCGCAACGGCCACTCCTCGGGGTGGTCGACGTCGTCGCTGCCGACCTGGGCCGGCCCGCCGGCCAAGGAGATCAGGCTGGGGTCCCGGGGGTTTCGAGACGGTTGCTGCGCAACCTCCTCAACCACCGAGGACGGCGTATCCCCAGAGTCGCGGGACGGCGAGCAGCAGCCGCTCATTGATGGGTCATGTGCGCGCGGACACGCTCTTCGACGGCGACGGCCTCGGAGACCGGCCCGAGCACGAAGTGCACGCGGTGGATGAGCCCCTCGAACCTGTTGCGGACCGGCAGGTAGTCGTCGACGACGGGGGTGCCACGGTCCACGCCCACGTTGAAGGTCTCGTCGAAGGAGAAGTAGTACGCCGTGGTGACGGCGACTCGCCCCGAGCCGACCGGGGTTCCGTCGACCTCCAGCGTCACGTCGGCTCCGCTGCCGGGCGGACCATTGTCGTAGTCGAAGCGGACCACCAGGTCGTGGCGGCCCGGCGTCATCGGCTTCCCGCCGCGGACGACGGTCAGGTCGCGTCCCACGAAGTTGTAGGCGTAGTGCGGGACGCCGCCGACGACGTAGAGGGACCAGCCGCCGAAGCGGCCGCCCTGCGCGACGACCACGCCGTTGGTGCCGGTGACGAGCTCGAGATCGGCGGTGATGACGTGCGAGCGGTTCTTGACGTTGGGGGCGGCCTCCTCGGTGAGCCGGCCGACGCGAGGTCCGAAGGACTGCGTGGTCCGCCCGAGATGCAGGTCGAGCCGGCCTGCCACCTCGGGGTTCTCACGCTCGGTGACCCGGTCGTCGAGGGGAAACACGTGGTGCTTCTCGGCCTCGCGCTGGAAGATCTCCTGAAGCTCGCGCAGCCGGTCGGGGTGCTGGTCGGCGAGGTCGCGGGCCTGGCTCCAGTCCTCCGAGTGGTCGTAGAGCTCCCAGACGTCCTCGTCGAAGGGGCGCTTCGGCGTGTCCACCATCTCCCACGGGACGCCGTGGCGGGTCACGGCGGTCCAACCCTCGTGGTAGATGCCGCGGTTGCCGATCATCTCGAAGTACTGCGTGGTGTGCCGGTCCGGTGCGTCCGGCCGATCGAAGCTGTAGCCGAGGCTGGTGCCCTCGATGGGTTGCTGCTCGACCCCGCCGAACGTCTCGGGCGCGGGCACGCCGGCGGCCTCGAGGATCGTCGGCAGCAGGTCGATGACGTGGTGCCACTGGTGACGGACCTCCCCGCGCGCCGAGATCCCGTTGCCCCAACGCACGATCATGCCGTCGCGGGTGCCGCCGAGGTGCGCGACCTGCTTGGTCCAGGGGTAGGGCGTGTTCATCGCCAGTGCCCAGCCGGCCGGGTAGATCCCGAACGTCGTGGCGTCGCCCAGCGTGTCGAGCCGGGCCGCCATGTCGGCGGTGTCGTCCTGGATGCCATGGCCGACGAGGTGCTCTCGGAACGTCCCGCGCGGGCCTCCCTCGCCGGACGCTCCGTTGTCACCGAGCAGGTAGAAGAACAGGGTGTTGTCGAGGACGCCCATGTCCTCCAAGGCGTCCACGAACCGACCGACCTGGACGTCGGCGTGCTCGGCAAAGCCGGCGTAGGTCTCCATGAAGCGGGCGGCGACCCGCTTCTCCGTCTCGTCGAGCTCGTCCCAGCGCGGGACGCCCTCGGCCCAGGAGGCGAGTTCGGTCGACTCGGGCACGATGCCGAGCTCCTTCTGCCGCGCCAGGGTCTGCTCGCGCTGCACGTCCCAGCCGACGTCGAACCGTCCGGCGTACTTCTCCCGCCACTCCGGCGCGACGTGGAACGGCGCGTGCGTCGCGCCCAGCGCGACGTAGGTGAAGAACGGGCGCTCGGGCGTGATCGCCTGCTGGTTCTCCACCCACGAGATCGCGTTGTCGATCAGGTCCTCGGAGAGGTGGTAGCCGTCCTCCGGGAGGCGGTCCGGCTCGATGGCGTAGCGGCCCTGGTAGAGCTGCGGGTACCAGTGGTTCATCTCCGCGGCCATGAAGCCGTAGAAGAAGTCGAAGCCCTCGCCCATCGGCCACCGCTGGAACGGACCGGACGGGCTCACCTCCACCGGAGGGGTCTGGTGCCACTTCCCGATCGCCGCGGTGCAGTAGCCGTTGCCGCTGAGGATCTGAGCGATGGTGGCCGCGCTGGCCGGGCGGTAGCCGTGGTAGCCGGGCTCGGGCGTCGACATCTCGGAGGTCACACCCATGCCGACCGAGTGGTGGTTGCGACCGGTCATCAGCGCCTGCCGGGTCGGCGAGCACAGGGGAGTGACGTGGAAGCGGGTGTAGCGCAGGCCCTCGTCGCCCAGCCGCTGTGCGGTCGGCATCTCGCAGGGACCGCCGTACGCGGACGAGGCTCCGAAGCCCATGTCGTCGATGAGCACGACGACGACGTTGGGCGAGCCGGGGTCGGCCTCGACCGGACGGATCGGCCGGGCGGTCGTGTCGACGTCGAGGGGGAGTCGGCTGCGGTCGGGCTCGGTCACGAGCCGGATCCTCGCACCCGCGTCAAGGGTGGTCAGCGTCCCTTCCAGATCGGCGGGCGCTTCTCGGCGAAGGCCTTGAACCCCTCGAGGCCGTCCTCGGAGGTGTAGAGCTTCGCCACCGTCGGGAGGGTGCTGGTCGTGACGAGGTCCATGGCCTCCTGGAACCGCAGGGACTCCGCCACCCGGGCCGTCTCCTTGATCGCGGCGAAGACCAGGGGCGGGCCGGACGCGAGGAGCCGGGCGGTCTCCCAGGCGCGGGCCCGGACCGCCTCCTCGTCGGGAAGCACCTCGTTGACCACACCCCAACGCGCCGCTTCGGAGGCGGGCATCCAGCGTCCGGTCAGGAGCAGGTCCATGGCGACGTGGTAGGGGATCCGCTTGGGCAGCTTGATCGTCGCCGCGTCCGCCAGGGTGCCGGCATTGATCTCAGGCAGGCCGAACTGGGTGGCCTCCGAGGCGTAGATCAGGTCGCACGCCAGGGCCAGCTCGAAGCCGCCTCCCATCGCCAGGCCGTGGACGGCGGCGATGACCGGCTTGTTGAGGTCGGGCAGCTCCTGGAGCCCACCGAAGCCCCCGACCCCGTAGTCACCGTCCACCAGGTCGCCGGCGGCCGCGGCCTTCAGGTCCCAGCCCGCGCAGAAGAACTTGTCGCCATCGGTGCGCATGATCGCCACCCGGAGGTCGGGGTCGTCGCGGAAGGAGGCGAAGACCTGGCCCATCTCCCGGCTGGTGGCCAGGTCGATGGCGTTGGCCTTGGGGCGGTCCAGGGTCACCTCGAGGACGCCGTCCTCGACCCGGGTCCGCAGCACGTCACTCATGTCAGGCTCCCAACGGCCGCAGCAGCGACCGGCTGATGATGTGCCGTTGGATCTCGGAGGTCCCGTCCCAGATCCGCTCGATGCGCGCGTCGCGCCAGATCCGCTCCAGGGGTAGCTCGTCCATGAGCCCCATCCCACCGTGGATCTGGATCGCCTCGTCGGCGACCATCGCCAACATCTCGGTCGCCTTGAGCTTCGCCATCGCGATGTCGGAGTCGGTGGCCGTGCCCTGGTCGTACTTCCACGCGGCGTACAGCGTCATCAGCTCGGCCGCCCGCAGCTCGCTCGCCATGTCGGCAAGCTTGAAGCCGATCCCCTGGAACCGCCCGATCGGCTGGCCGAACTGCTCGCGGTTGGCCGCGTGCTTGATGGACAGGTCGAGGGCCCGCTCGGCGCGCCCGAGGCAGGACGCCGCCACCTGGAGCCGGGTCGAGCCGAGCCACTCACCGGCCAGCTCGAAGCCCTTGCCCTCCTCGCCCAGCAGCGCGTCGTCACCCACCCGCACGTCGTCGAAGTCGAGGATCGAGTTGGTGTAGCCGCGGTGCGAGACGTTGCGATAGCCGTCGTGCAGCGTCAGGCCGGGGGTGTCGAGGTCGACCAGGAAGATCGACATCGCCGGGCGACCAGCATCGTCGGACCCCGTGACCGCCACCAGGATCACGAAGTCGGCCTCGTCGGCGTGGCTGATGAAGTGCTTGGTCCCCTTGATCCGCCAGCCGTCCCCGTCCCGGGTGGCGCGGGTGCGCATGGCACGCATGTCGGACCCGGCACCGGGCTCGGTCATCGCGAGGCAGTCGATCTTCTCGCCGCGCACGCACGGGTAGAGGTAGCGCTCACGCTGCGCCTCGGTCCCGGCCAGCAGGATGTTGGACGGCCGGGCGACCCCGGTGTAGTGGAGCGCGTAGCCGGCCTTCCCGAGCTCCTTCTCGTAGAGCACCCACGTCACCGTGTCGAGGCCCGCTCCGCCGACCTCCTCGGGCATGTTGGCGGCGTAGAGCCCGGCGGCCAGTGCCTTCTCGCGGATCTGGGCGGCGAGCTCGGGTCGCAGCACCCCGGTGCGCTCGACCTCCTCCTCGTGGGGATAGAGCTCGCGTTCGACGAAGGCGCGGGTCACCTCCACGATGCTGCGCTGCTCGTCGGTGAGGCCGAAGTCCATGGGTCGATCCTTTGTGTGGGGTGGTGTCAGCACTGCTGTCAGCGCTGGGTCAGGGCGGCCGCGGCGGCGCCCCGGCCGGTCCGGACGGCGCCCTCCATGTAGCCGGCGACCCACTGGTCGGAGCCACAGACGTAGAAGGGCGGTTCGTGGGTGCCGTGCAGGGGTCCGACCGCCTCCACGTCGCCCGGATGCCATTGGGTGACGTAGCCCTGGGTCCAGGGGTCGGTGCCCCACAGCCGGGTCCAGGTCTGCAGCGGCGAGGTCGCCTCCGGCCCGTAGAGCTCGGCGATCTGGGCGAGCGCCTCCCGGGTCCTGGTGCCGGGGTCGGTGGCCGCGAAGGCGGCGTAGCGCTCTGGAGGGACCAGCGCCGACAGCACGCCGTGCTGCTGCGGCCAGGTCGAGCCGAGGGTGCCCTCGCTCTCGGCCAGGGCGTTCTGGCCGCGCTCCCGCCAGAACGGTTCGTCGTAGGCCGCGACGAACTTCGCGGCCCACGCGTGCCGCTGCCGGCGCAGCGACGTCAGCCGGTCCTCGCTCACCCCCTCGATGGCGATGTCGCTCGCGGGACCGGACGGCACCGCCAGGACGACGGCGTCCGTGTGGAGGGTCTCGCGCTCGGCCGTCGTGACCTCGCCGCCGCTCGGCCCGATCCGGATGCGGTGCACCGGCGTGGACAGACGTACGTCGCGGAGCGCGGCCGCCATCGTGAGGGCGACGGTCGCGGAGCCCTCGGCGACCCGGAGGTTCTCCCACTGCTCGACGTCGTAGCTGCCGGTGGTGCCGCCGACGACGATCTTGCGGGCGTACGCGAACAGGCTCTGCCGCTCGATCGAGCCGTCGGCCAGGCTCAGGTGGACCAGCTCCCACAGCCGCACCACGCCCGCCGACGCGCCGACCTCGCGCAGCCAGTCACCGACGCTGAGCCGGTCCAGCCTGCTCAGGTCCGGGCACGACCAGGGGTCGTCGGGGTCGATCGAGGACAGCACCTTCTCGAGCGCGGCCTCGACGTCGTCGTAGGACGCCCGGTCGGCCGGTGTGCACCACGACGGCCAGTCGCCGACGTCGACGGAGCTCTCGACGAGGCCGACCACCTGGCGGGTGATCTCGCCGGGCTCGGCGACGTACGACGCGGTTACGGTGAGCCCGAGCTCCTCGACCAGGCTCAGGTAGCTGGTGTGGGCGTTGCCGACCACCTCGCCACCGAGCTGCACCCGGCGGCCATCGGCGAGCTCGACCTGCTCGACGCGGCCGCCGACGCGGGGCCGGGCCTCCAGCACGGTGACGGCGGCACCGCCTGCCTCGAGGTCGCGGGCAGCGGCCAGGCCGGCCAGGCCGGCGCCGACGACGAGGACGTCGGCACGGTTCATCGCAGCACCACCGTGTGCTCGGGGAGCCAGCCGATCTCGACGCGGTCGCCGGCGTTCCAGCGGTCCTCGGCCCGCATCCGCGGGAGGTTCTGCTCCAGGACGGTGAGGGTCAGCTCGGGGGTGATCGACACAAGGTACTGCGTCGTGGCGCCGTGGTAGACGGTGGCGGCGATGGTGCCGGGCACGCGCACCATCGCGGGCGTCAGGTCGCTGAGCCAGATCTTCTCCGGCCGGACCGCGACGCTGATGGCATCGCCCTCGACCGAACCCTGGTGCTCCGGGGCCGGGATCGAGACGGTGGGGGAGATGGCCACGCAGCCGCGCTCCCAGGTGCCGTTCATCAGGTTGCTGGTGCCGATGAAGCCGGCGGCGAAGACCGACGTCGGGCGCTCGTAGACGTCCTCGGGAGTGCCGCACTGCTCGATGACGCCGTCGTTCATGATCGCCACTCGGTCGCTCATGCTCAGGGCCTCGTCCTGGTCGTGGGTCACGAACAGGAACGTGACGCCCACCTCGCGCTGGATCGCCTTGAGCTCGGCCTGCATCGCGTGCCGCAGCTTGAGGTCGAGCGCGGCCAGGGGCTCGTCGAGCAGCAGCACCTTGGGCTCGTTGATGAGCGCGCGGGCCAGTGCGACCCGCTGGCGCTGTCCGCCGGAGAGCTGGGCGGGCCGGTCCTTGCCCCGGTCGCCGAGCTCGACCAGCTCGAGCATCTGGGAGACGCGCTGGTCGAGCGCCCTCCTGTCGAGCCCCTTGCGGCGCAGGCCGAACCCGACGTTGCCGCGGACGTCGAGGTGCTCGAAGAGCGCGTAGCTCTGGAAGACCGTGTTGACGTCGCGCTTGTGCGGGGGCGTGCTGGTCACGTCCTCGCCGCCGACCAGGATCGTGCCCGAGGT
>JAWWPK010000162.1:0-3677 GCA_033854925.1 Nocardioidaceae bacterium
CCTCGGGCTCGACCGACGACAGCGTCGCGTAGAGCCGCTCGCGGAGCACCCGGAACTGCAGCGCGTCGAAGACCTTGTGCACCTCGTCGCGGTCCCACTGCCCGAGGCGCAGCTCGGACGGGTGCACCTCAAGGGGGACGTCGCGCACGAGCTCGGTCAGCTGGCGGTTGCGGACGACGTTGGCGATCCCGGCCCGCAGGTTGTCGCCGATCTTGCCCTTGACCTCGTCCACGTGGTCGACCAGGTGCGTGACGTCGCCGTACTGCTGGATCAGCTTGGTGGCGGTCTTCTCGCCCAGGCCGGGGATCCCCGGCAGGTTGTCGGACGGGTCGCCCCGGAGGGCCGCGAACTCGGGGTACTGCGCCGGCGTCAGGCCGTACTTCTCGAGCACGGCTTCCGGTGTCATGCGTCGCATGTCGGACACGCCCCGGCTGTTGTAGAGCACGGTCACGCGGTCACTCACGAGCTGGAACGCGTCGCGGTCGCCGGTGACGATGAGGACGTCCATGCCGTCCGCGGCGGCCTGGGTGGCGAGCGTGGCGATGACGTCGTCCGCTTCATAGCCCTCGGCGCAGACGATGGGGACCCGCAAGGCGTCGAGGACCTCGCGGACGAGAGACACCTGGCCCTTGAAGTCGTGCGGCGTCTCGGAGCGGGTGGCCTTGTAGTCGGAGTAGGTCTCGTGCCGGAAGTTGGACCTCGAGATGTCGAACGTGACCGCCATGTGCGTCGGCTGCTCGTCGCGCAGCACGTTGATGAGCATGGCGGTGAAGCCGTAGACGGCGTTGGTCGGCTGGCCGGTGGTGGTGCTGAAGTTCTCCACCGGCAGCGCGAAGAAGGCGCGGTAGGCGAGCGAGTGGCCGTCCAGGAGGAGGAGCCGGGACCGAGGCGTCTCCTCGGTCTGGTTGGCTGGCACGAACCGAGTCTAGGAGGCCAGGACGTGACCGAGGACGCCGTCGGGATGCTGCAGGCGACGAGAGGTGAGCTGAACGCGCTGCTGGGCGTCGTCTTCGTCGAGGCGACCCCGACGCGGGTCGTCGCGACCATGCCGGTGGAGGGGAACCGCCAGCCCTACGGGCTGCTCCATGGTGGCGCCTCCGTTGCGCTCGGTGAGTCTCTCGGATCGACTCTGGCGGCCCTCAACTGCCCACCGGAGCGGTCAGCGGTCGGCATCGAGATCAGTGCCACGCACCACCGCTCCGCCCTGTCCGGCACGGTCACGGGGGTCGCGACGCCGCTCAACGTCGGGCGGACTCTCGTGACCAGCGAGATCGTGGTCACGGACGAGCAGGACCGCCGGGTGTGCACCATCCGGCTGACCTGCCTGCTGCGCGAGGCGCGGTAGCTACAGCTCCGGGCTGGCCGGGCCCAGCGGCAGGGCCGCCGGGTTGACAGGCAGCCGCGAGATCCGCCGCGGCCGCCGTCGTACGACGTGCTCGACCGGTGCGTCAGCGGTGTGGAGCCGGCGCCGCAGAACGGCAGTCGGTGCGACCCGCCGGACGGCGACAGGCGCGAAGCCGAGCCGGGCGAGGAACCGGTTGGCGTCCCTGGAGGTCGGGTTGACCGAGACGACGACCTGGTCCAGCCCCTGCTCGTCAGCGAACGCGGCGGCGGCGGCCAGGAGCGCCTTGCCCGCTCCGCGCCGCTTGTGCCGGTCCGCGACGACAGCGTGGCTGACGTGCAGCGCTGCACCATCGAGCAGCATGTTGCGCGGACCCACGGTGAACAGCGCCATGCCGAGGACCTGAGCGTCGTCCGTCACGGCCATGACGAGGTGACGCTCCGGGTCGGCGAGCGCCTCGAGGTAACGGGCCTCGAGCCCCGCCCGGTTGGCAGCGGGCGCACTCCGGAGCCGCTTCGCGCTGACCGCCGGACCCAGGTGCTCGCGGAGCTCCTCACCGAGCGCGATCAGCTCGGGCAGGTCGTCGGCCGTCGCCGGCCGGACCCGCACCGAGGTCCACGGCATGCGCACTCCGGAGGTCGGGCCGGATGGCCGGCGGCGAGGTCTAGGTCCCGACCTGAGGAGGTGCTGGCCGGTCGGCCGACACTAGCGCGGTGGACAGGGCCGACAACCGTCGCCACCGGGTGAACCTTGCCCCCCGTTTCGTTGACCCGCCCTCGACCACAGGTCTAGGGTTCGCGTCCGGCGGGGCCCGGAGTTGCCGAGTAGAGAACGTGCAGGGTCGGGGAAGACCTGGACGGTGCCAAAGGCGACCCGGGCCCTGCCGTGTCAGGGGCGTGTCAGTCCTCGCCGAGGTACGCCTTGCGCACGCTGTCGTCCTTCATCAGCTCCTTGCCGGTGCCCTCGAGCACGATCCGGCCGGTCTCCAGGACGTAGCCGCGGTCGGCCAGCCCGAGCGCGGCCTGGGCGTTCTGCTCGACCAGCAGGATCGTGGTGCCGGACTCCTTGAGCTCGCTGATCGTCGAGAAGATCAGCTGCATCATGATCGGCGACAGGCCCATCGAGGGCTCGTCCAGCATGAGCAGGCGCGGTCGGCTCATCAAGGCTCGCGCAATGGCGAGCATCTGCTGTTCGCCGCCGGACAGGGTCCCCGCTTTCTGGGCCCGCCGCTCCTGCAGCCGCGGGAAGCGCTCGTAGGCGTCGCCGATGTCCTTGCGCACGTCGCCGGCGCTGCCGCGGGTGTAGGCCCCGAGCTCGAGGTTCTCCTCGACCGTCATGAGCGGGAATATCCGGCGGCCCTCCGGGGAGTGGGCGAGCCCCATCTTGACCACGTCGTGCGCCGGCTCGCCGTTGAGCCGCTGCCCGTCGAACCGGATCTCGCCTGACCGCGCCCGGAGCAACCCGGAGATAGCGCGCAAGGTGGTCGTCTTGCCTGCGCCGTTGGTGCCGAGCAGGGTCACGACCTGGCCCTGCTCGACCTGCAGGCTGATGCCCTTGACCGCCTCGATCGCGCCGTACGCGACCGACAGGTCCTCCACTTCCAGCAAGCTCATGCCGTCACATCCCTGCTTCGCTCCGCAAGCGGCCGGCATGCCCGCACCTTCGGCGCGGGGCGCCGCCCACATGCTCCGCTCATGCCACTCCTTCTTCTGTGGGCTTGCCGAGATATGCGGCGACCACGCGCTCGTCGGCCTGGACCTCAGCCGGCGAGGCCTCGACCAGCTTCTCGCCCTGGACGAGCACGGCGACCCGGTCGCAGAGCCCGAAGACGAAGCGCATGTCGTGCTCGATGAGCACGACCGCGATGCCCTTGTCCTGGATCTTGCGGACCAGCGTCGAGGCCTCCGCCGTCTCGCGCGGGTTCATGCCGGCAGTGGGCTCGTCGAGCAGGAGAAGCCCCGGCTCGGTCGCGAGCGCCCTGGCGATCTCCAGCCGCCGCTGGTCGCCGTACGGCAGTGACTTCGCGAGCTCGTCACCCACCCGGCCGAGGCCGACGAACTTCAGCAGCTCCCGGGCCGTCTCCTCCGACTCCCGCTCCTCCCGGTGGTAGCGCGGTCCGCGGCCGACGGCGGAGAAGACGCCCGCCTTGGTCCGCGAGTGCCGGCCCACCACGACGTTCTCGAGCGCGGTCATGTTGGGGAACAGCCGGATGTTCTGGAACGTCCTGGCCACGCCGGCCTTGGTGATGCGGTCGGGCCTCGAGGGCAGCGGCTTGCCGAAGAGCTGCACCGTGCCGGCCGTGGGTGTCTCCATCCCCGTGAGGCAGTTGAAGAAC
>JAWWPK010000163.1:0-2568 GCA_033854925.1 Nocardioidaceae bacterium
GACGGATGCCCGTCGAAGTGGGGTGTCGTGAAGAAGGGGGACTCCGGGTCCTGGACGAGCGCCAGCTTCTCCGATTCCGACGGGACCCAGAACACGATCACGTCCGGATAGCGCTCGCCGGTCTCCGGGTCCTTCGCGTCGGGACGCGGGTTGCGGAAGAACACGAACGACTTGCCACCCACCTGGTAGACGGCGTTGCCGCTCGGTCCACCGGTCACCTCGACGAACGGCATGGCGAGCGCCAGGTCGTGCACGTCCTGCACGCGGGCTCGCCGGGCGCGGGTCACTGGCCCGTGCGGCCGTCGATGCACTCGCGGAGCAGGTCCGCGTGACCGAGGTGCCGGGCGTACTCCTCGATCATGTGCACCAGGACCTCGCGCAAGGTCACTGTCCCGTCGTGATGCGTCGCCTCGGTGTCGAGCGACGGCCCGGCCGCGACGTAGGCCTCCGCATGGTCGACCTCCCGCCGCCACGACTCCCACGCGTCATCCACGACCAGCGGGTCAGCGACCGCGCCGTCGAAGTCGAGGTCGCGATCGTCAGGAGCCCAGTAGAGCAGCGGCAGGTCCTGCGCCTGCATGACCCGGCGGAACCAGGAGTGCTCGACCCTGGCGAGGTGCCGCACGAGACCGAGCAGCGACATCGTCGACGGCGGCACGGACCGTCGCGCCAGCTGCTCCGCATCGAGGTCAGCGCACTTCATCTCCAGCGTCAGCCGGTAGTGCCGGAGGTACTGCACGAGCGTCTCCCGCTCCCCGCGCGGACTCGGTTGCCCCTCGCGCGGGTCCTCCTCCGGCTCGACCCACATGTCCGGGAACCGCCGCTCGCTCACGCTGAGCTCTCCTGGACCGACCGGGCGACGGCCTCGAGCCGGGCCACGTAGTCACCCCACCAGGCCGCATCCACCTCTGCCATGTTGTCGTTGCCGGGGCGCAGCCCGACCGCCCCGTCGAGGAGCTCCCGGACGATGTCGGCATGCCCGGCGTGGCGGTTCGTCTCCGCGATCACGTGGACCAGGATCCGGTGCAGCGTCGTGCTCGCGTGCTCCGCCGGCCACCACGGCACGCGGCCGACCGCCGGCAGGTCCAGCTCCGAGATCGTGACGTCCGCATGTGCCCACACGCGGCGGTAGAGCCCGACGATCTCCTCGCGCGCCTCGCCAGCCGTGGCCCACATGTCCTCGTTCGGATCGGCGTCGTCCGAGAACCACGGCATGGGCTCGGGGAAGGGCCGGTCGAAGGTCGCGCCGAAGTACCCGGCCTCCACGGCGGCCATGTGCTTGACGAGCCCCAGCAGGTTGGTTCCGGTCCGTGTCATCGGCCGGCGGCCGTCGTACTCCGAAAGCCCCTCGAGCTTCCAGACGAGCGCGTCACGGGCCACCTGCAGGTAGCGCTGCAGGTCCGCCTTGGCATCGGGTTGCGTCATGCCCGCCAGTCTGCCAAGCCCGAAGGTCCGCAGCTCGACCGGCGATCGTCCGTAGGGTGATCCCGTGCCCCTCGACGGACTGCGGACGGTGACGGCGACGCGTTACGTCACGCCGCTGCGCGAAGGCGGATCGCTGCCCGGGCTGATGGAGGCCTCCGACCTCGGCACCTACGTCGTGAAGTTCGTCGGGGCGGGCCAGGGCCGCAAGGTCCTCGTCGCGGAGATCGTGTGCGGCGAGCTCGCCCGCGCGCTCGGCCTGCCGGTGCCGGAGATCGTGCTCGTCGAGGTCGATCCGCTGCTCGGCCGGTCCGAGCCGGACGAGGAGGTGCAGGACCTCCTTCGCGCCAGCCCAGGTCTCAACCTCGGCATGGACTTCCTCCCGGGCTCGCTCGGCTACGACCCCGTCGCTCACGTCGTCGAGCCCGATCTGGCCAGCCGGGTCCTCTGGTTCGACGCGCTGATCAGCAACGTCGACCGCAGCTGGCGCAACCCCAACCTGCTCATGTGGCACCGCCAGCTGCAGCTCATCGACCACGGTGCCTCGCTGCTGTTCCACCACAGCTGGCCGCGGGCGGACACCATGATCGACCGTGCGTACGACGTGGACGACCACGTGCTGTCCGGTCAGGCCACCGCGCGTGCTGCAGCTGACGTCGAGCTTGCGGACCGGGTGACTGCCTCACTGCTGCAGGATGTCGTCGGCCTGGTACCCGACATCTGGCTGTCCGACGAGCCCGGCTTCGACAGCGCCGACGAGGTGCGCGCCGCCTACGTGCACCAACTGCACCAGCGCGCGCTGCGGCACGAGGGATGGCGGCCATGAGTGTCTTCGAGTACGCCGTCCTGCGTGCCGTGCCTCGGGTGCAGCGCGGCGAGTACGTCAACGTCGGCGTGGTCCTCTACTGCCAGGAGATGGACTTCCTCCACGCCCTTGCCCACATCGACGAGGACCGGCTGCGCGCCATCGACCACGACGTCGACCTGGCTGCCGTCGACGAGGCACTCGACGCGGTCTGCCGCACCTGCGAGGGCGAGGGTCCGGCCGGCGCCACCTCGCTCGGTCAGCGCTTCCGCTGGCTGACGGCGCCGCGCAGCACCGTCCTGCAGGCCGGCCCGGTGCACAGCGGTGTCACCGACGACCCC
>JAWWPK010000164.1:0-25183 GCA_033854925.1 Nocardioidaceae bacterium
GCACAGGCCGCGAGCGCGGCGTGCCGACGTGTCCGAGTCACGTGGTCCTCCAGTCGGGGGTGAGGGCCGTGGGGGGCCGGGCGACCGCGTTTCACGGTAGCGCGGTGCCATGGGCATACCCGTTCGGGTGGCCCTGCAACCGCTCGGCCATCTTTCTCGGCGGCGCGTGGTTTGCCTCGGTGGAGCGGGGGTAGCAGTCTCGTACCCGACCATCGAATCTTTCTCGGGAGCGACGAACATGGGACTGGCAGCAGAGGTGGGCGCAGCGGTCGCGGCCCTGCCTTCACTCGGAATCTCCGAAGACCTGGCCACCGAGCTGCGCAACTTTCTCACCTCGAGTGCCGGCGAGCTGACCGACTCGACACCCGACCAGACGGGCACGCAGGCGTTCGGCAGCTCCCCTGCGAGCCAGCAGTGCGCGAGCGACGCTCACAAGGCGCGGACCCACGTGGCGAAGGCGATCCTCGACATGAGTGCCGCACTCAACGGCTACAACGTGGTAGTCAACGACCTCTACCGCAACGTCACCACGGTCGACGACACCGCACACGTGGATCTCGTGAAGCTGTCGGCGCAGGCCGATGCGTGCGTCGCGCCCTCGTTCGCAACGCCCAGCACCTGCACGCTGCCCGGCAAGAGCACGGGGGGCAACTGACATGCTCGGACCCAAGCAGCGGATGTTGGCTTCCTACGTCGCCAGCGCGGATCCGGAGCAGCTGGACGCCGCCGGCGATCAGTGGACGACTGCCGAGGGTCTGCTGCGGCGGCTGTCCCAGCAGCTCGACTCGCGCTCCCAGTCGATCGGCAGCGACCATCGCTTCAGCGGCGAGAGCGCCAAGGCGGCCAAGACCGCGTTCAGCCACTCGTCGACGAAGATGGGCGACCGCGCCGACCAGATGCGCGACGGCGCGGCCGCCTTCCAGAAGGCTGCCCACGCGGTGCGCCAGGCCCACAAGGCCAGCGACGGCTTCGCGAAGCACGCGGGCGACCAGCCGCCGCAGCAGCCCCCGGACAAGAACGACGCCGCCGCGCAGCGGGACTGGAAGACCAACAACAACCAGTTCTGGAACCAGTACGGCGACAGGGAGACCGCGGCCGGCGACGCGATCACGGCGCTGTCGGACAACCACCGGACCCAGGCCGCGGTCTTCGCGAAGATCCACGGCGAGACCCCGCCCCCGCCGCCGCCCACGAGCTCCGGCCACAGCCCGGTCACGACCGGGACCCCGCCCGCGACCACGCACGTGCCGGGGGGCAACCACCTCAGCACCGGTCTCCACAACATCGACCCTCCCAGCCATCACGACAACCAAGGCCACCCGCCGGTGCACGTCCCGCCCCCGGTGGTGGTGGACCCCGGCCTGCCTGGCCACCACACTCCGGGCCCCGTCCACCCCGGCATCCCTCAGGGTCCGGGCGCCTCCCAGGGCACGACCTTCCCGTCCGGTCCCGGCCTCCCCGGCTCCGTCGGCACTGTCGGTTCCGTCGGAGGTGGCGTGGGTGCGGCGGGCGGCATCGGCGCGGTGGCCGGCGGTGCGCTCGGCGGCGCGGCCGCGGCCGGCCTGGCCGCGGGCGGCCTCAACGGCGGTCTCAACGGCATGGTGCCCATGGGCGGCGCCGGCGGCATCCGCGGCGGGCTCTCGGCCAGCGGGGTGCGGGGCATCGGCGCGACCTCACGCACGGGGGTCGGCTCGGTCTTGGGCCGCGGCACCGGCGCCACGGGCCGAGCGGGTGCCGGCGGGATGTCCAGCCGCAGCGGCGGCAGCAAGGGCCGCGGTGGCCGGAGCGCGGGCAGCCGCGGGTCGCGGGGTCGGGCGGGCGCGCGCGGCGCGGGAGCCGGGGCCGGTGCCGGCCGCAACGGCAAGGACAAGAAGAAGGGCCCGGGCGAGGAGCGCGACCTCTTCGACGACGGCGCCGACTGGATCGACGACGAGGACGCGGCCCCCGGGCTCATTGACTGATCAGGCGGGCCGCTCCAGCTCCTTGGCGACGAGGGTCAGCACGTCGTACGTCGCCACCGGCTCGCCGGCTTCGTTCGTGACCACCGCGTCCCAGCGCACCTCGCCGTAGTCGGCGTTGGTGCGCGGGGTGATCTGCTTGACCGTCAGCGTCACCGCGATGGTGTCGTCCGCCTTGACCGGCGTGAGGAAACGCAGGCTGTCGACGCCGAAGTTCGCCAGCACCGGGCCGGGATCGGGATCGACGAACAGCCCTGCCGCGAGCGAGACGACGAGGTAGCCGTGGGCGACGATCCCGCCGAACAGCGGGTTCTTCGCCGCGGCCTCGGGGTCGGTGTGCGCGTAGAACGTGTCACCGGTGAACTCGGCGAAGTGGTCGATGTCGGCGAGCGTGACCCGGCGCGGCCCGGACTGGATCGTGTCGCCGATCCGGAGCTCCGCCAGGCTCTTGCGGAACGGGTGACGGCCCCCATTTCTGGCGTCCTCGCGTCGCGCCGATCCCTTGGTCCAGCGGCCGGTGATCGCGGTGAGCATGTCGGGGGATCCCTGGAGCGCGGTCCGCTGCATCAGGTGCAGGACGCCGCGGAGGCCGCCCATCTCCTCGCCTCCGCCGGCCCGGCCCGGTCCGCCGTGCACCAGTGTCGGGAGGGGCACGCCGTGGCCTGTGGACTCGCCGGCGTCGTCGCGGTCGAGGACCAGGATGCGGCCGTGCCACGGCGCGATGCCCAGCGTCACGGTCCGCGCGACCTCGGGATCGTGGGTGACCAGCGAGCCGGCCAGGCTGCCCTTGCCCCGCGCCGCCAACGTGATCGCCTCGTCGACCGAGTCGTAGCCGATCACCGTGGTCACCGGTCCGAACGCCTCGACGTCGTGAGGCTCGACCGCGCGGGAGTCGGCGCGCAGCAGCACCGGGCCGAGGAACGCGCCGCGCTCCTCGTCGGCACCGATGACGTCGACGTGCTCGGGGTCGCCGTAGACGAGGTCGGCGGAGGCGCGCAGGGACTGGATCGCCTTCCGCACCTCCTCGCGCTGGTCGAGGCTGACCAGCGCGCCCATCCGCACGCCCTCGGCGGCCGGGTGGCCGACCCTCGTCCTCGCCAGCCGCGCGGTCAGCGCCTCGAGGACCGTGTCGACCATGCCGGCCGGGACCAGCGCGCGGCGGATCGCCGTGCACTTCTGGCCGGCCTTGTAGGTGATCTCGGTGACCACTCCCTTGACGAACAGGTCGAGCTCCGGCTCGTCGGCTGTCACGTCGGGTCCGAGGATCGAGCAGTTCAGCGAGTCGGCCTCCACGCCGAGGGTGACGCCGCCGTGCAGCACGTTGGTGTGGGTCCGCAGCAACCCGGCGGTGTGCGCGGAGCCGGTGAACGCCACGTGGTCCTGGACCTGCAGCTCGTCGAGCAAACCGGCCGGGCTGCCCAGCAGCAGCTGGATCGAGCCCTCGGGCACGATCCCGGACTCGACGATGCGGCGTACGACGGCCTCGGTGACGTACGACGTCTGCGCGGCCGGCTTCACCAGGCTCGGCATTCCGGCCAGGAACGCCGGCCCGAGCTTCTCGAGCATCCCCCAGACGGGGAAGTTGAACGCGTTGATCTGCACCATCACGCCCGGCCGGCTGGTGAAGATGTGCTGGCCGACGAAGGTCCCGCCCCTGCCGAGCGGGATCGGGTCGCCGTCGAGGTAGACGGTGTCGTTCGGCAGCTGCCGGGTGCCGACGCTGCCGGACGCGAACAGCGTCCCGATGCCGCCCTCGATGTCGCCCATCCCGTCACCCTTGGTGGCGCCGGTTCGCAGCGACAGCTCGTGGAACTCCCCGACGTGCTCCATCAGGTCCTTGCCGAGCTCCTTGAGCATCACGGCCCGCTCGTGGAACGTCAGCGCCCGCAGGGCCGGCCCACCGACGTTCCGCGCGTACGACGTCATCTCGCCCAGGTCGAGCCCGCTCGCCGAGATGCGGGCAACCTCCTCGCCGGTGCTCGCGTCGAGGAGCGGCCGGCCCTCGTCGTCAGCGGTGAACCAGCGTCCGGCGGCATAGCTCTCGAGCTTCCTGGTCATGCCACCACGCTATTACCAGACCGCTCGGTCAGTAAATGCAGGAGTGTCAACCACCCGGTTGGGCAGTTGTCGGCCTCCTGCTCGTCGGAGTAGACCTCGTGCATCGGCGCTGCTGGGGCGTCGCGGACCTCGAGGTTTCCCATGGCTCGTCACCTCCGCCGTACCTGCGCCGTCCTGGCCGCCCTCGCCACGATGCTGGCCGGCGCACTCGCCGCCCTCGTGCTCGCCTCGCCACCCGCGAGCGCCATCTCGCCGTTCGGGGTGCAGCGGCTGATCGTGGTGCCGCTGAGGCACCAGGGCACCGCTCCGTGCCCGACCCCGCCGGGCACGCCGAGCAGCACCCCGCAGTGCCCGCGCTACACCGCGGCCCAGTGGCAGACGATCTTCCAGCGCGACGTGGACGCGTGGTTCCGGGCCGAGAGCTACGGCCAGGCCTCGATCCAGGTGCACGTCCTGGTCGACCCGGCCACCGCGGACGGGTGGTGGCCGGCGCCGAACACGCCGGAGGAGTACCACTCGAAGAACGCGTTCACCGACCAGGGCTCGGTCGGTCGGGACGCCGCCGAGGTGGTGATGGCGGAGGCGCTGGCCAAGGGCGTCGTCTCCAACAGTGAGCTCGACCAGACCCACCGGTTCATCATGATGGACAACTACCACGGCCGGGGCGGCACGACGAACGGCCTGGCCAGCACGATCACCTACCACCCCAGCGGGCACGCGTTCGTCACCACCGCCTCCCTGATCCCGGAGGCGCCGAACGACGCCCAGACCCTGAGCCTCGCCGAGCACGAGCTGACCCACCAGCTGGGGGCCCCGGACCTGTACGGCATCCCGTGCCCGTGGAGCATCCCCGGCGACCCTGTCCGCGACCACCGCACCGTGGGCGAGGCCGACTGCGTCGGGCCGTGGGACCACATGGCGCTGGACGACTGGGCCTTCGCCGGCTACGGCTCCTACACGCGGCAGCGGCTCCGCTTCCTCAACCCGGGATCGAGCACCCAGGTCGTGGAGGTCGGCAATACCTTCAGCGGGACCGTCAGCCTCGACCCGGTCGAGCGCCCCGCCGGTGGCCACCTGGTGCTCCGGGTGCCCAACGACATCATCGGCTCGTGGTTCCAGAAGATCTTCGGCAACCCCGGCCCCTACAAGGGGTTCATGGTCGAGTGCCGGCGCCGCATCGTGAACGACACGATGCTGCCGGCGGACGGGGCGCTGGTGACCTACTACGACCCGGCGCGGGCGGCGTACGCCCCGATCAAGGTCACGCGGGGGCTCGGGACCTTCGGGGTCTCGACGTCCTCCCTGTCCACCCCGGGTGCGAGCTACTCCAACAGCGTGTTCGGGGTGAAGTTCACCTACGTCGGCCCCACCGCCTCCGGCGGGTGCCTGGTCGACGTCAACAAGACGCGGGCGGTCTACCCCCACTACCTCCCGATCGGCGGACAGCTCGCCGAGGTGCTGCAGAGCGCACCGGCGTTCGGCGGGGACCAGCCGTTCGCCGGGTTCGCCGGTACCGGTGTGATGGTCGCCGGTGGCTCGACCGCGCCGCGGCTGGCCCGGGTCGATGCGAAGCGAAAGCACGGCGTGCAGCCGCTGGTGCGCGGCAAACGCTCGAAGATCACCTTCGGCTACGCCAATGGAGGCACCAAGACGGCCCGTGGTGGCACGGCGACGGTCCGGGTCAACGACCCGTACGCCGTGGACGTCTGCGGCAAGCCCGAGAAGGGTCGGGTGGTGGCCACCGTGCCGTTGAAGAAGCTGAAGCCGGGCAAGTCGGCGACCCGCACGGTGTCGTTCGTGCCACGCAGCAGCGGTCCGATCGGCGTGACGGTCTCGATCTCCAAGAGCGGCAAGGGCCCGGCACTCGACGGCGGCGACGAGACCGGCACGCTGGCGTTCGCGACGGCCACCAGCAGCAAGAAGAAGGCCAAGCCGGGGAAGACGGTCGTCCGGGTCAAGTCCTCGAAGAAGGGCTGCGACGGCCCCGTCGACGTCGAGCTGGTGCCGCTGGTCCAGCCGGACGGCTGGGTCTTCACGACCAAGGGCGGCCTGAAGCCGCTGGCTCCGGGCAAGAGCGAGAAGCTGACCCTGGTCGCCACACCGCCGGTGGGTGCGAAGCCGATGGCCACCCAGGTGCCGGTCGCGATCCAGGTCGGCCAGGCGCACCACCCCGGCGGTCTTGAGGTGCCCTACGGCCGGGCGGCCGGAGACCTCCAGCTGATCGGCGGCCTCGACGTGCTGCTCCGGGTCGGGAAGCCTGGTGGGAAGCTGCCCGGGTTCCAGCTTTCGGGCCCGGCCGAGCTGCCGGCCGCGGTGAGCTACCCGACCGCACCGGCCCCGCCGACAGCGACCACGCTGACCCTGACGTGTCCGCCGTCGACGGACTCGGCGGTGACCGTCCCGGGCGCCCTGGCCCCGGCACGGGCCGGCGCCGCGGTCACCCTCACCTACACCCACTTCTCCGACGGAGCCACGATCACGCACGGCGTGAGCACCGACCTGAACGGGCACTTCGTGGACACGTTCTCGGATCCACGACCCGGCTGGAAGGTGCAGGCGAGCTGGCTGGGTGACGCCACGGGTGCGGCCTCGCAGTCCAACAGCTGCGACTTCGGGCAGATCATCATGCGCCCCAACGGCTGAGGGGACGGCGGTCCTGCCCCGAGCTCACTCCTCGCGGAGGATGAACTCACCCATTCCGGGAACGGTGAAGGCGATGTAGCCCCGCTCGGGCGGGTAGACCAGGCCCTTCTTGATCAGCTCGTTGCGGGCCACCGACAGATCCGTGGTGCGCTTGCGGCCGGTGGCTGTAGCGAGCGCGGCCATGGTGACGGGCTCGTCGCCGCCCTCGGTGGCGAGGGCTCGCAGCAGCGCACGCTGGGCGGGCGTGGCGCGCTCCCAGCGGGTGCGGTAGAGGCCGTCGTCGAGCTCCTCGCGGGCGAAGCGGAGGCCGACCTCGACGTCCTCGAGGGTGATCGGCGAGGTCCGGGCCGAGTCCCACACGTGCTTGCCGATGGACTGGAGGAAGTAGGGGTAGCCGCCCGCCCGGGTCAGCGCCGCGTCGATGGCGTCGTCGTCCCAAGTGACGCCGAGCTCGGAGGTCGGACCGACCAGGGCCAGCCGGGCGGCGGGTGGGTCGAGCAGGCCGATCGCGCGGTAGTCGTAGAGCCGCTCGGCGTAGCTCGTCGCCTCGCCCAGCTGCGTGGGCAGGGAGGGGAGGCCGGCGCCGACCAGCATGACCGGCAGCGGCGTCGGTCCCTGGCCGAGCTGGTGGATCGCCATGTTGATCGCGGTGAGCTCGTCGGGCTTGGCCTCCTGCAGCTCGTCGACGAGCAGGAGCGTGCCGATGCCGAGGTCGGCCGACGTCTCGCCGAGCACCTGCAGGAGAGCGGTCAGGTCGTCGCCCAGCCGGCCCGAGTCGGCCACCCCCTTGACCAGGTCGACCTCGGCGCCCAGCGAGACCAGGCCCAGCGCCGGGTCGACCTTCAGCGAGAACGCCTGGAAGACGCCGAGCAGCCGACGCAGCTTCGGGACGGGGTGGCGTCCGGTGGCGGTCCGCATCGCCTGCACGAGCGCCTTGGCCAGCACCACGGGAAAGGGCACGTGATAGCTGGCCTCGACCTTGGCCGAGATCCAGCCGCGTCCGGAGACCTGGGTCCACAGCTCGTTCAGGAGCACCGTCTTGCCCACGCCGCGCCGGCCGTTCAGGATCCAGCTCCGGTCGCCCTCGCCATAGGTCTCGGCGCGATGGCGGACCACCTCGAAGGAGTCGAGCAGCGGCTGGCGACCGGCGAGCACCGGCGGACGCCGGCCGGCGCCGGGGCGGTACGGGTTCGCGATCGGGTCCACGATCACAAACTATCAGGGCGTATAAGGGATTTCGTTATGAGCAGTGATGAGCCGTGATCGACCGTCAGGCGTCCTCGAGGACCGGTACGCCGGCCATCGCCTCGCGCAGCTCGTCCTCGGGGAAGTCGAGGTCCTCCATGGTGCCGGCGAGGAAGGACTCGTAGGCCGACATGTCGAGGTGCCCGTGACCGCAGAGCGCGGTGAGGATCGTCCTGGACTCGCCGCTCTCCTTGCAGCGGTTGGCCTCCCGGATCGCGGCCGCGATCGCATGCGTCGGCTCCGGTGCGGGGACGATGCCCTGGGTGCGCGCGAACATCAGCGCCGCCTGGAAGCACTCGAGCTGCGGGATCGCCTCCGCCTCCGCGAGGCCGAGCTCGTAGACGTGCGAGACCAGCGGTGCCATGCCGTGGTAGCGCAGCCCGCCCGCGTGGATCGGGTCGGGGATGAACCCGTGGCCCAGGGTGTGCATCTTGAGCAGCGGCGTCATGCCGATCGTGTCGCCGAAGTCGTAGCGGTACTCGCCGCGGGTCAGTGACGGGCAGGCCGCGGGCTCGACGCAGCGGATGACCGGGTCCATCCGGCCGGCCAGCTTCTCGCGGATGAACGGGAAGGAGAGGCCGGCGAAGTTCGACCCGCCGCCGGTGCAGCCGACGATCACGTCCGGCACCTCCTCGGCCTGCTCCATCTGGATCAGCGCCTCCTGCCCGATGACGGTCTGGTGAAGCAGCACGTGGTTGAGCACCGAGCCGAGCGCGTAGCGGGTGTCCTCGCGCTGCAGGGCCGCCTCGACCGCCTCGGAGATCGCGATGCCGAGGGAGCCGGGGGAGTCGGGGTGCTCGGCCAGGATCTGGCGGCCGGCCTCGGTGAGGTCCGACGGGCTCGGGTGCAGGGTGGCGCCGTAGATCTCCATCATCGTGCGCCGTGCCGGCTTCTGGTCGTACGACGACCGGACCTGCCAGACCTCGCAATCCATGCCGTACTGCGCCGTCGCGAAGGCCAGCGCGGTGCCCCACTGCCCGGCGCCGGTCTCGGTGGTCAGCCGGGTGACGCCCTCCTGGTGGTTGTAGAACGCCTGCGGCACCGCAGTGTTCGGCTTGTGCGAGCCGGCCGGGCTGACGCCTTCATACTTGAAGAAGATCTTGGCCGGGGTGTCGAGCAGCTTCTCCAGCCGCCGGGCACGCACCAGCGGAGAAGGGCGCCAGATCCGGTAGACGTCCAGGACGCCACCCGGGATGTCGACGTACCGCTCCCCGGTGACCTCCTGCTCGATCAGCGCCATCGGGAACAGCGGTGCCAGGTCCTCGGGGCCGACCGGCTGGCGCGTCCCGGGATGGAGCGGGGGCGGCGGCGGGGCCGGCAGGTCGGGCACGACGTTGTACCACTGCGTCGGGATCTGGGTCTCGTCGAGGAGGAAGGTGGAGCGCTCGGTCGCCATCCAGTCATAGTGACCAGAGTCGGGCGGGTTGCGCCACGGGCTGACCACTGGCAGTATTTACAGACCGATAGGTCAGTAAATATCCGATTCTGGGCACGGAGGCCCCGTGACGACCACCGAGAGCGACGCCGAGCTCGAGGCCGCCTTCGACGCGACCATCGCGCGCAACGACCGCATCGAGCCGCGCGACTGGATGCCCGAGGGCTACCGCAAGACGCTGGTCCGCCAGATCGCGCAGCACGCGCACTCCGAGATCATCGGCATGCAGCCCGAGGGCAACTGGATCACGCGGGCCCCCTCGCTGCGCCGCAAGGCGATCCTGCTCGCGAAGGTGCAGGACGAGGCCGGCCACGGGCTCTACCTCTACTCGGCGACCGAGACCCTCGGCGTCTCCCGGGGAGAGCTGACCGAGATGCTCATCGAGGGCCGGCAGAAGTACTCCTCGATCTTCAACTACCCGACGCTGTCCTACGCCGACGTCGGGACCATCGGCTGGCTCGTCGACGGTGCGGCCATCTGCAACCAGGTGCCGTTGTGCCGGACGTCGTACGGCCCCTACGGGCGGGCGATGATCCGGATCTGCAAGGAGGAGTCCTTCCACCAGCGACAGGGCTACGAGCTGCTGATGACGATGATGCGCGGCACCGACCAGCAGCGCGCGATGGTCCAGGAGTCGGTGGACCGGTTCTGGTGGCCGGCGCTGATGATGTTCGGTCCGCCGGACGCGGACTCGCCCAACACCGCCCAGTCGATGGCGTGGGGGATCAAGCGGAACACCAACGACGACCTGCGGCAGCGGTTCGTCGACATGTCGGTCCCGCAGGCCGAGGCGCTCGGCGTCACGCTGCCCGATCCCGAGCTGCGCTGGAACGAGGAGCGCGGCCACCACGACTTCGGCCAGCCCGACTGGGACGAGTTCATGCAGGTGGTCAAGGGTGCCGGGCCGTGCAACGCCCAGCGGATCGCGCACCGCCGCCGCGCCCACGACGACGGCGCCTGGGTGCGCGAGGCCGCCACCGCCTTTGCGAGTGCGCAGCGACGAGCGAGGGACGAGCTCGACGCGTCGCGCACGAGGGTCGAGCAAGCCCCACGGCCGCGCTTGCGAGGCCGTGACGGGCGGGTCGAGACACACCTCAGCGATCAAGCGGACGGAACCCAGGCATGAGCGACGAGAAGGAGTGGCCGCTCTACGAGGTGTTCGTGCGCGGCAAGCGCGGCCTGAACCACGTGCACGTCGGCTCGCTGCACGCGGCGGACGACGAGATGGCGCTGCGGCACGCGCGCGACGTCTACACCCGCCGCAACGAGGGGGTGTCGATCTGGGTGGTGCGCGCGGACGACATCACCGCGTCCAGCCCCGACGAGAAGGACCCGCTCTTCGCGCCCGCCGGCGACAAGGTCTACCGGCACCCGACCTTCTACACGATCCCCGACGACGTCCCGCACATGTGATGAGCCACTCCAGCCCCGATCCCAACGAGGAGCACGGCAGCGTCTACGACGGCCTGCTCGGCACCGACACCTCCCAGTGGGCGTTCGGCACCGACTTCGAGGATCCGCTGGCCGGCGTCGACACCACCGTCCCGGACGACCTCGACCCGGCCGAGCTCGCGGCGTACTGCCTCGCGCTCGGGGACGACGCGCTGGTCCTGTCGAACCGGCTGAGCGAGTGGTGCAGCAACGCGCCGGACCTCGAGGAGGACATCGCGCTGGCCAACATCGCGCTCGACCTGCTCGGGCAGGCCCGGCTGCTGCTGGCGCGCGCGGCAGCGGCCGACCCGAGCGTCGTGCCGGCGCTGCCGGAGGGCTCGCCGGTGCCGGTGGAGGATGCGCTGTCGTTCTTCCGCGAGGCGATCGACTTCCGCAACGTGCGGATGGTCGAGCTCGAGAACGGCGACTTCGCGCACACGATCGCGCGGCTGCTGCTCTTCACGACCGTGCGGCTCGCGGCGTTCGATCGGCTGTCCGCGCACGCAGACCCGGTCCTGGCGGCGATCGCCGTCAAGGGAGTCAAGGAGCTGACCTACCACCGCGACTACGCCGGCCGCTGGTTCCTGACGCTGGCCCAGGGCACCGCGGAGTCCCGGCGCCGGCTGCTGGACGGGCTGACCGCGCTCTGGCCGCTCTACGACGAGCTCCGCACGGCGTACGACGCGGGGCCGGACGTCGACGTCGTCCTCGACCAGCTCCTCGCCGTCTCCGGGGTCGAGCGCCCCGAAGCGGCGCCGATGGCCGGCCGCGGCCACACCGAGGCGCTCAGTCTGATGCTGGCCGAGATGCAGGTGGTCGCCCGAGCGCACCCCGAGGGGCTCTGGTGATCCACCCCACGAAACCGCGAGAGCGGGGCGCTGTGCGCGAGGGCCTCGCGCTTCCGCGGGGACCCCGGAAAGGCAACACGGCGTACGCCCTCGCGGCTTCGGTCACCGACCCCGAGATGCCGATGCTCACGCTGGAGGACCTCGGCGTGCTGCGCGACGTGCGCGAGCACGGTCGGCAGGTCGTCGTGACCATCACCCCGACGTACTCCGGCTGCCCCGCGATGGCCACCATGCGCGACGACCTCGTGCACCGGCTCACCGACGCCGGCTACACCGCCCGCGTCGAGGTCGCGCTCAGCCCAGCCTGGTCGAGCGACTGGATCACCGAGCGCGGCCGGCAGGCGCTGCGCGACCACGGGCTGTCCGCGCCCGGCCCGGCGCCGAGGTCCGGTGGGCCGATCCCGCTCACCCTGATGCCGACGGCCCGGGCGGTGACCTGCCCCCAGTGCGGCTCGGTGCGCACCGAGCTGACCTCGGAGTACGGCGCGACCGCGTGCAAGGCGCTCTACCGCTGCTCGGACTGCCTCGAGCCGTTCGAGCACGTCAAGGAGATCTGAGTGGCGACCGCGTTCCACACCCTCAAGGTCGCCGGCGTCGAGGAGCTGACCGACGACGCGGTCGCGGTGACCTTCGAGGTGCCCGACGACCTTGCCGACGAGTTCGACTTCGTTCCCGGACAGTCCGTGACCCTGCGCCGGATGGTCGACGGAGTCGAGCAGCGGCGCCAGTACTCCATCAGCGCGCCGGCCGGCGCCCGCCCGCGCGTCGGTGTCCGGGAGATACCCGACGGACTGTTCTCGCGCTGGCTGGTCCGCGACGTACGCGCGGGCGACGAGATCGAGGTGCAGACCCCGAGCGGCCGGTTCTGCCCCGACCCGGCGCTGCTGGAGGGCGGCCGGCACCTGTGCATCGCCGCTGGCTCCGGCATCACGCCAATGCTGTCGGTGGCGTCCAGCGTGCTTGAGAACGACGGCGACGTCACCCTGCTCTACGGCAACCGCACCACCGGCTCGGTGATGTTCGCCGAGGAGCTCGCCGACCTCAAGAACCGCTACGGACCACAGCTCCAGCTCGTGCACGTGCTCAGCCGCGAGCCCCGCGACGTCGAGCTGTTCTCGGGCCGCTTGGACGCCGACCGGCTGCGCAGGCTGCTCACCACGCTGGTGCCCGCGGCGCGCTTCGACCACGTCTGGCTCTGTGGCCCGCACGCGATGCTGCTCGACGCCCAGGCGGTGCTGGCCGAGCTCGGCGTACCCCGCGACCGCGTGCACTTCGAGCTCTTCTACGTCGACGAGCCGCCGCCGGAGCTGCACCGCGCCGAGGCCGAGGTGACCGGCGAGACCACCGAGGTGACCGTCGTACTCGACGGCCTCAGCACGACCACCGCGCTCCCGCGCGAGCAGAGCATCCTCGACGGCGCGCAGGCGATGCGGTCCGACCTCCCGTTCGCCTGCAAGGGCGGCGTGTGCGGCACCTGCCGCGCGAAGGTCACCGCCGGCGAGGTGGACATGCGCCGCAACTACGCGCTCGAGCCGGCCGAGGTCGAGGCGGGCTTCGTGCTCACCTGCCAGAGCCACCCGCTGGGCGATGCCGTCACGGTGGACTACGACGCATGAACGACCCGCTCGACCCCTTGGACACCGCTCGCAGGATGTGGGCCGACGACCCGGCCAGCCGCGCGCTGGGCATGGAGCTCCGCGACCTCGGCCCCGGCCGCTCGGTGGTCGCGATGACCGTCCGCGCCGACATGGTCAACGGTCACGCCGTCGCGCACGGAGGACTGGTCGCGGCCCTGGCGGACAGCGCCTTCGCCCTCGCCTGCAACTCCCGCGGCACGGCGACCGTGGCCGCCGGCTTCGACGTCAGCTTCCTCGAGCCCGCCCACGGCGGCGACGTCCTCGTGGCCACCGCCGAGGAGCGGGCCCTGCGCGGCCGGTCGGGCATCTACGACGTCACGGTCCGCCGCGACGACACCGTGATTGCCGAGTTCCGGGGGCGCAGCCGCGCGTTGCGATAGTCCCAGACGTTCGCGTCGGTGACACGCCGAATGTGGGGCCAGAACGTCAGGGACTATCCCGCCGTCAGCCCCTCGAACGCGATGGCGGTCACCGCATCGGCGAGCTGTTCGACGTCGACGGGGCCGGAGGAGCGGTACCACTCGACCAGCGAGTTCACCATCCCGAACACCAGCCGGCTGACCAGGTCGGGGTCGAGGTCGGCGCGGAGCGCGCCCTCCTCGGCGGCCAGGCCGACCAGGGTCGCGAGCCGCGCGTCGATCCGGCGGCGCCGCTTCAGCGCGGCCTTCTCGATCTCGCTGTTGCCGTGCACACGGAGCAGCAGGGTCACCGCCGGCTGGTGGGCGACCAGCACCTCGACGCTGCGGCGAACCGCTCCGCGCAGCCGTTCGTACGCCGACCCGTCTGCCGCCGCCGCCCGGGCCACCGCGGCCTCGAGCTCGCCGAGCGCCTCGTCCAGCGCCTCGGAGAGCAGGTGCTCCTTGCTCGGCACGTGGTGGTAGACCGCGGACTTGGTGACGCCCAGCTCCTCGGCGACGTCGCCGATGCTCGTGGCGTCGTACCCCTTGCGGTTGAACAGGTCGATCGCCGCGCTGAGCACGGCGGCCCGGTCGTGGCCCGGCCGCCCACGGCGGGGGAGGGCCGGTTCACTCACCTCGGAAGCGTCGCACACACGGCTAGGCAGCCCACTCGACGGCGGAGACGAGGTGCTCGCCGGCCAGCCCCTTGAGCTGCACCTCGCGCGGCTCGGCAAGCACGATGTCCGTGCACTCCTCGATCGCGGAGGCCACGGCGTCGCTGACCAGGATCTCGCCGCCCGCAGCGAGCGCGGCGACGCGGGCGGCGTGGGCCACGTTGCGGCCGAAGATGTCGTTGTCGCGGTGCACCACGTCGCCGTGGTGGATGCCGATGCGGACCAGCACCGTGGCCCGGCTCGTGCGGTGGCCGCGGTCGAAGGCCCGCTGGATCGCGATCGCGCTCCGGACCGCGTGCTCGGGTGAGCCGAAGGCCGCCATGAACCCGTCGCCCTGGGTCTTGACCACCTGCCCCTCGTGTCGCTCGATGGCGGAACGCACGGCGGCGTCGTGGCGGGCCAGCAGCCGCACCCACTCCTTGTCGCCCAGCCGTTCGTTGAGCTCGGTCGAGCCCTCGATGTCGGAGAACAGGATCGCGACGCTGCCGTCCGGCCCGGCCAGCCGGATCAGCGCCGGCCGCTCCACCTGCGCCCAGCCGGCGAGGTCGTCGATCGAGCTGCGGATCGCCCCACCGAACCCCTTCTCACGGACCCGGTCGACGGTCTCCCACACCGCCTTGACCGCTTCGTCGGGCGTCGGGACCAAGCGGCGCGGCGTACGTCGCGCCGCGCGAGGGGAACGGGCTTTCTCCAGCTCGGACCGCAGTCGGCGCTGGTTGCGGCGGCCGACCAGCCAGAGCGAGCCGACGGTGAGCAGGAGGCCCGTCTCAAGTGCCAACGCGACGACCATCAGCACCAGCGCAGTCGTGCCCACGGGTCACATGGTGGCAGGCGTGCTGGCCGTCACTCCGGGTAGCTGTCGACGCCGGGCGGGGATCTCGGCAAGCTCGTCCGCTGGGAGACTGGTTGGCCAGTCATCGAGCGGCGTTCGCCTGGGGGTGCCGGGTATCAGCCGACGGCGTAGCTCAGCAGGACGTTGTCCGACCCGTCCCACTGCCGGACGCCGAGGAGCCGGAGCCCGGTCGCTGGCACCCCCGCGAACGCCGGCTGGTCGCCGGCGACCAGGGCCGGGCCGACCATGAGGTGCAGCTCGTCGACGAGTCCGTGGGCGAGCAGGTCGCTCCACAGCGTGCGGCTGCCGAAGATCAGCGCGTCGCCGCCGTCCTGCTCGCGCAGCCGCGCCACCGCCTCGTGCGCGTCGGCGCGGGGGACGACGCTGGTCTGCTCGCGCCAGGGGTCGGTGTCGGCCTCGGTCAGGCTGTCGGACACGACGGTGATCGGGATGCCGTCGGCGTACCGCTGGGCGATCTCGGCGCTCCCCGGCGTCGCATCGGGGTTGTCGACCATGCCCGGCCAGAAGCCGACGAACCCGCGGTACGTCGTACCGCCCAGCAGCAACGAGCCCGCGGCCCGCATCCGCTCGGCGTTGTACTCGTCGAACGCGTGGTCCATCGGCATCGCCATCACGTTGCCGCCGGGACCCTCGGTGTAGCCGTCCACGCTCAGGATGCTGGTGACGATGACCTTGCTCATGTCTGTCTCCTCCGCTTGGGGGTTGATTCCTTCACTGGTGCAGAGGACAGGTGCGGTGCCGAACTCATCGGTCCGCGGCGAACTTCTTCACGACCTCGGGGTCGACGAAGCCGGCGATCTGGGTGACCAGCCCGTCGCGCAGCGCCAGCACGTTCACGGCGCCGGGTCGCCACTCGCCGTCCACCAGCTGAAGACAGAAGAAGCCGGGCTGGCCGTTGATGGTCCGCGGCTCCAGCCGCCACGGGGTCTCGAAGAGCCGCTCGGTGAGGAAGCGGGCCACCATCCGGCGCCCGTCGAACCACGCCGGCAGCGGCGGCATCGTGAACCGGGCGTCCTCGGTGAGCAGCACCGTGAGCGCATCGACGTCGGCGGCCTCCCAGGCCTCGACGAACTCGGCGACGAGACGTTGCAGGCCGTCCTCGCCGAGCGCCGCGAGCTCGGCCTGCTGGGACCTGCCGTGGGACCGCTCCTCCATCGACGCGCGGGCCCGTTGCAGCGCGCTGTTCACGCTCGGCACCGACGTGTCGAGCAGCTCGGCCACCTCGGCCGCCGGGAACTGCAGCACCTCGCGCAGCAGCAGCACCGCGCGCTGGGTGGCGGGCAGGTGCTGGAGCGCGGCGACGTACGCGAGCTCCACGCCCTCGCGCCGGGCGTACGCCGCCTCCGGGTCGCCCGCGTCGTCGGGCTCGTCGGCCCACGGCTCCAGGAACAGGTGCTCGGTGTCCAGGCGACCGAGGTCGGCGGTCTGCGTGAAGCCCGGTCCGAGGTCGGTGCTCAGCACCCGCGCCGGCCGGCGCTGCGCCTGCTTGAGGCAGGCGTTCGTGGCGATCCGGAACAGCCAGGTGCGCACCGAGCTGCGTCCCTCGAAGCCGCCCCAGCCCTTCCAGGCGCCGACCAGGGCCTCCTGGAGGGCGTCCTCGGCGTCGTGCGGCGAGCCCAGCATCCGGTAGCAGTGCGCCAACAGCTCGCGCCGGTGCAGCGCCACGGCGTCGTCGAACTCCACGTCGCCACCCTCTCAGCACCGACGGCAAGGCCGGACGCCCTCCTGTCGCGCGGTCCGCGACTAGAACGTGTTCTGGTTTGATGGCCCGGTGAGCGAGGGCCGGTTCAGCGCCGAAGAGATCGCCGAGGCGTACGCCGCGATGCACGGCCGGGTGCAGCAGTACGCCGCGACCGGGAGCTGGGACACGTTCGCGGACAACTTCACCGAGGACGCGGTCTACGTCGAGCACGCATTCGGCACCTTCCGTGGTCGCGACGAGATCCGGGCCTGGTCGGTGCCGACGATGACGACGTTCCCGGGCGGCATCATGACCGGCTTCCCGTTGGCGTGGCAGGTCGTCGACGCTCCGAGCTCGCGGCTGATCTGCGAGGTGCGCAACCTGATGCCCGACCCGGGCGACGGGTCGCAGCTCGAGGAGTCGAACCTGACGATCATGACCTACGCCGGGAACGGTCTCTTCTCGCGCGAGGAGGACGTCTACAACCCGCTGCGGTTCGCGCGGATGTCGGTGAAGTGGGCCAAGATCGCCGAGGCGCACGGCAACCTCAGTGACGAAGGCCGTGCCTACCTCGGGCAGTTCGGCTGATCCTCGCGGCCTGCTTGCGTCTCCATGGCAGGCTCACACCATGAAGGGCGCGGTCAAGCGGATCGGCCTCGAGATCCTCGGCTGGCTCCTCCTCGTGGTCGGCCTGATTGCCATTCCCCTGCCCGGGCCCGGGTTCCTGATCCTCGCCGGCGGTGTGATCGTGCTCAGCCAGCAGTACGAATGGGCGGAGCGCCGGGTCGAACCGATGAAGCGCGAGGCCCTGCGGGGCGCGGCCAATTCGGTCGAGTCCTGGCCGCGGATCATCGCTGCCTCGACGATGATCGCGCTCATCGCAGCGGCGGGGGTGCTGTGGTTCGTCGGCCCGGACTCGCCCGGGTGGTGGCCGCTCTCCGACCGCTGGTGGCTCCCCGGCGGCAAGGCGACGGGCATCTCGCAGTTCATCTCCGCCGCCCTCGCGATCGGTGTGCTGATGTGGAGCTACCGGAAGTTCCACGGCAACCCGGAGGCGATCGCCGCGGTCGAGGCGGCCGCGAAGGCCGACGACGACCGCGAGCACATCTGGGGCGAGTGACGGCGCCTCCGCACGTCGGCGGTGACGCATAGGGTCGGGCCGTGGTGCTCCACCTCCACCGCGCCCCGCGGACCGACCTGCTCGCCGACGCCCTCGGCGAGCTGCTGGCCACGCCCCTGGACGACCCGTTCGCGACCGAGCTGGTGCTGGTGCCCGCGCGCGGGGTGGAGCGCTGGCTCAGCCAACGGCTCTCGCACCGGCTCGGCACCTCCGCCGACGGCACCGGTGACGGCGTGTGTGCCGGCGTCGAGTTCCGGTTCCCGCGCTCACTGATCGCCGAGCTGACCGGCACCCGCGACGACGACCCGTGGGCGCCCGACGCCCTGGCCTGGCCGCTGCTGTCGGTGCTCGACAGCTGCCTCGACGAGCCGTGGGCGGCCACGCTCGCTCTTCATCTCGGCCACCGCGACTCCGGAGACGAGGCCGAGTTCCGGCGCGGCCGTCGCTACGCCGTCGCGCGTCGGCTGGCCGGCCTGTTCGCGTCCTACGCCGCCCAGCGGCCGCAGCTGCTCGTCGACTGGTCCGCCGGCAATGCCAGCGACGGGCTCGACAGTCCGCTCGACGGAGACCTGGCCTGGCAGCCACCGCTGTGGCGCGCGCTGGCGGAGACGGTGGCCGCCCCACACCCGCACCAGCGGCACACCGCGACGCTGGAGCGGTTGCGCGCGGGTCCCAGCGACCTGCCGCCACGCATCTCCCTGTTCGGCCACACCCGGATGCCGGCCACCGAGATCGAGCTGCTCCGCGACCTGGCCACCCATCACGACCTGCACCTGTGGCTGCCCCACCCCAGCGGTGACCTCTGGCAGCGGCTGGCCGACCTCGCCGGCCCGGTGCCTCGCCGCGACGACGTCAGCCACCGCCGGGTCCGGCACCCGCTGCTCGCGTCCCTCGGTCGCGACCAGCGCGAGCTGCAGCGCAGCCTCGGGCCGGCCACCGACGACCACGAGGTCGGGTCGGCCATCCCGTTGCCCGACACGCTGCTCGGCTGGCTCCAGGCCGACCTGCGGGACGACGCCCCGCGGCCGGAGGGCCGCACGCTCGACCCGGCCGACCGGTCGGTTCAGGTGCACCGCTGCCATGGCCCCGCGCGTCAGGTCCAGGTGCTGCGGGAGGTGCTGCTCGGCCTGCTCGAGGACAGCGCCCGTGATCACGCCGCCGGCGAGCGCCCGCTCGAGCCGCGCGACATCCTGGTGATGTGTCCTGACATCGAGAACTACGCGCCGTTGATCACGGCGGCGTTCGGTCTCGGCGACGTCGTCGAGGGCGGCCACCCGGCGCACCGGCTCCGGGTCCAGCTCGCCGACCGCTCGCTGTCGCGCACCAACCCGCTGCTCGGCGTCGCGGCGCAGCTCCTCGACGTGGCCGGCAGCCGGGCGACCGCCAGCGCGGTCCTCGACCTCGCCCAGACCGAGCCCGTCCGCCGCCGCTTCGGCTTCGTCGACGACGACCTCGACACGATGGCCGACTGGGTGCGCGAGTCGGGCATCCGGTGGGGGTTCGACACCGACCACCGGGAGCCGTTCGGCGTCCGCTACCTCCAGAACACCTGGCGGTTCGGGCTCGATCGGGTGCTGACCGGCGTGGCCATGTCCGACGACTCGCAGGCCTGGCTCGGCACCGCCCTCCCGCTCGACGACGTCGGGAGCAACCGGGTGGAGCTGGCCGGCCGGTTCTCGGAGTACGTCGACCGGCTCGTGGCCGCGACTGACCGGCTCACCGGCACCCGGCCGCTCGCGGACTGGCTCGACGCTCTCTCTGGCGGAGTGGCTGCGCTGACGAAGGTGGACCGGGCCGACCAGTGGCAGGTCGGGCAGATGCAGCGCGCGCTGGCCCGGGTCGAGGTCGACGCGGGGGAACGTGGCGCCAGCCCGCTGCGCCTCACCGACGTCCGGTCGCTCCTCGACGACCACCTGGCCGCTCGCCCGACCCGCGCCAACTTCCGGGCCGGCAGCCTCACCGTCTGCACGATGGTGCCGATGCGCTCGGTGCCGCACCGGGTCGTCTGCTTGCTCGGCCTCGACGACGGGATCTTCCCGCGGCAGCGCACCGTCGACGGCGACGACGTCCTGGCCCGTACGCCGGTCACCGGCGAGCGGGACGTGCGCTCCGAGGACCGCCAGCTGCTGCTCGACGCGATCGGCGCGGCCACCGAGCGGCTGGTCGTCACCTACACCGGCGCCGACGCCCACAGTGGCCAGCCGCGGCCGCCCGCCGTGCCCCTCGGTGAGCTGCTCGACGCACTCGACCGCACCACGAGCGCACCGGTCAAGGAGCGGATCGTGGTGCAGCACCCACTCCAGGGCTACGACCTGCGCAACGTCGAGCCGGGCCGGCTGGGCACCCCGACTCCCTTCACCTTCGACCAGCAGATGCTGGCCGCCGCCAAGGTCGCTCTCGGGCCGCGGCCCGCACCGCCGCCGTTCCTCCTCGAGCCGCTCACCACGCCGGTGACCCGCATAGGTGCCGGCGAGATGGGACAGAGCGACCTCGCGCTGAGCGACCTCGTCCAGTTCTTCAAGGATCCGGTCAAGGGATTCTTCCGGGCCCTCGACCTCACCCTGCCGTGGGACGTCGACGGCGTCAGCGACGCGATGCCCGTCGAGATCGACCAGCTCGAGTCGTGGGGCGTGGGTGACCGGATGCTCGCCGACATGCTCCGGGGCATCCATCCCGACATGGCCCGAGAGATCGAGTGGCGCCGCGGCGCGCTGCCGCCCGGTCAGCTCGGCTGGCGCAAGGCGACCGAAGTGAGGGAGACCGCGATGAATCTCGCGGTCGCCGCGCTCACCCACCGTCAGGTGGAGCCGCGCTCGCTCGACGTCGACATCGAGCTGCCGGGCGGGCGGCGGCTCACCGGCACCATCACGCCGGTCTATGGCGACCGGCTGGTCGCAGTCGGCTACTCCAAGCTCGACGGCAAGCAGCTGCTGGAGTCGTGGGTCCGCCTTCTGGCGCTCGCGGCCGGCCACCCCGACCACAACTGGACGGCGCTCACCATCGGCCGGTCACCGCGCGGCAGCCAGGCCGCGCAGCGGCTGCTCGGGCCGACCGTCGACGAGCCGCTCACGCTGCTCAGCGGTCTCGTGGACCTCTACGACGAAGGCCGGCGGGCGCCGCTGGAGCTGCCGATCAAGACGTCGTTCGCCTGGGCCTCCGCGGTCCTCATCGGCCAGGAGCCCAGGCCGGAGGCGCTCAAGAAGTGGAGGAGCAGCCGCTACCCCGGCGACGACGCGGGCGCCGCACACGTCCGGGTTTGGGGCGAGCACGCCGACCTCGACAGCCTCACCCGTCTCGGCGGGCTGGCCGAGCGGCTCTGGCTGCCGCTGCTGCGCAGCGAGCGGGGGCCCCTGTGATCACCGGAGCGTTCGACCTGCTTGCGCCCTTGCCCGAGGGTGCGACCACGACCGTGCTCGAGGCCAGCGCCGGCACCGGCAAGACCTACGCGCTCGCCGCGCTGGTCACCCGCTACGTCGCCGAGGGCAAGGCCGTCCTCGACGACATGCTGCTCATCACCTTCAGCCGGGCCGCCAGCCAGGAGCTGCGCGAGCGGGTCCGCGACCAGCTGGTGACGGCGGCCGAGGCGCTCGACGACCCGTCGTCGGTCGACCCCGACGACACGCTGCTCGGCCACCTGGTCGACGGCACCGACGAGCAGCGCAATGAGCGCAGGCTCCGGCTGCGCGACGCCCTGGCCGGGTTCGACGCCGCGACGATCGCCACCACCCACCAGTTCTGCCAGCTGGTCCTGAGGTCCCTCGGGGTGGCCGGAGACACCGATGCGGGGGTCACCCTCGTCGAGAACCTCGACCAGCTGGTCGGCGAGATCGTCGACGACCTCTACCTCCAGCGGTTCGGCGACGTGAAGGACACCCCGTCCCTCACCCGCGCCCAGGCGGTCGAGCTCGCCCACGAGGTGGTGCGCAACCCGCGCACCCGGCTGACCCCCCTCGATCCGCCGGCCGAGACGACTGCGGGCGTGCGTCGCGCGTTTGCCGACGACGTTCTCCGCGAGCTCGAGCGGCGCAAGCGGCTGCTCGGCATCCTCGGCTTCGACGACCTGCTCGGACGCCTCGCGGTCGCGCTCGAGGCCGACGATGCCCCTGCCCGCGACCGGATGCGCCGCCGCTGGCGGATCGTGATGGTCGACGAGTTCCAGGACACCGACCCGGTGCAGTGGGAGGTGATCGAGCGCGCCTTCGTCGGCCAGGTCACCCTGGTGCTGATCGGCGATCCCAAGCAGGCGATCTACGCCTTCCGCGGCGGCGACGTGGTCACCTACCTACGGGCCCGGGAGCAGGCGGACGCGCTGCTCGCGCTCGACACCAACTACCGCAGCGACGCGCCCCTGGTGCAACGGCTGCTTCGGGTGCTGGAAGGTGCCGCCCTGGGGCACGACGACATCGTCGTGCGCGACGTGGCCGCCCGCCGCACCACGCACCGGCTCGCCGGCGCTCCCTTCAACGACCCGTTCCGGCTGCGGGTGGTCTCCCGGGACTCGTTCGGGATCGGGGGCACGCGCACGATCCCCATGGACGACCTGCGGCCGTTCATCGCGGCCGACCTCGCGGGGGACGTCAAGCAGCTGCTCGCCTCCGGCGCGACCTACGACGGCCGCGACGTCCGCGCGCGAGACGTCGCGGTCATTGTCGAGAGCCACCGCGACGCCCGCGCCTGTCGAGACGCGCTCGCAGCGGCCGGGGTGCCCGCCGTCTACACCGGCGACACCGACGTCTTCGCCTCCCAGGCAGCGGCCGACTGGCAGTGCCTGCTCGAGGCGTTCGAGCAGCCCGGCCGGAGCGGCCTGGTCCGGGCCGCGGCCGCCAGCATGTTCTTCGGGCGGACCGCCGCCGAGCTTGCCACCGATCCCGAGCTGACCGACGAGGTGGCCGAGACGCTGCGGCGGTGGGCCGACCACGCGCGGGCCCGCGGCATCGCGGCCGTGCTCGAGGCCGCATACGTCGCAGGGATGGCCCAGCGCGTGCTCGCCTGGCGCGGCGGCGAACGCCACCTGACAGACGTCGAGCACCTCACTCAGCTGCTCCACGAGGTCGCCCACCGCGAGGGTCACGGGCTGCCCGCGTTGTTGCAGTGGCTGCGCAAGCAGCGCGAGGAGAGGGCCGGTGCTTCCGAGCGCAACCGCCGCCTCGACAGCGACGCCGCCGCGGTGCAGATCATGACGGTCTGGGTGAGCAAGGGGCTTCAATACCCGCTCGTCTACCTGCCGTTCGCGTTCAACCGCAACGTCCGGATCGGAGAGGCGGTGCTCTACCACGAGCCCGACGGCACCCGCTGCCTCGACATCGGTGGCTCCGGCCAGCCGGGCTACCAACAGGTGGCCGCCAAGGGTCGTGCGGAGATGGCCGGCGACGACATCCGGCTCACCTACGTCGCGCTCACCCGCGCGCAGTCGCAGGTGGTCGCCTGGTGGGCGCCGTCGTGGGACGAGCCGAACGGCGGGCTCTCCAGGCTGCTGCGCGGCCGGGTGCCCCGCCAGGCGGAGGTGCCGGACTCGCTGCCGGCCAAGGTCGACGACGCGGCGGTCATGGACCACCTGCGCAAGTGGGAGACGGCAGGCGGGCCGAGCCTCGAGCGCGCCGAGCTGGCGGCAGTCGCCCCGGAGCCCGTCGCGCCCGCAGCGCCGACCGACCTGGCGGCGCGCCGCTTCGACCGCGCCATCGACGTCGACTGGCGGCGCACCTCCTACTCCGCGCTGATCCGGGCTGCCGAGGAGACCGGGGGAGTCACGTCCGAGCCGGAGCTCTCCGTGCGCGACGACGAGCTGGCCGACGAGCTGGCGGACGAGCCCGACGATGCCGAAGCGCTCGCGGCCGCCGACGAGCCGGAAGGGCTGGCGTCGCCCATGGCCGACCTGCCGTCGGGCGCCGCGTTCGGTTCGCTGGTGCACGGGGTGCTCGAGGTGACCGACCCGGCTGCGCCCGACCTGGAGGCGGAGCTGCGCGGCCATGTCGAGGAGCAGCGAGCGTGGTGGCCGGTCGACGTACCCGTGGCGGCCCTGGCAGCGGCGCTGGTGCCCCTGCACCACAGCTCGCTCGGTCCGCTGGCCGACGGGCTGACCCTCGGTGAGATCGGGCTGGCCGACCGGCTCTGCGAGCTCGACTTCGAGATCCCGCTGGCCGGCGGCGACATCGCGCCCGGCGTCGAGGTGAGCCTGGCCGATGTGGGTGCGCTGCTCGACCGGCACCTGGCTGCCGACGACCCGCTGCGCCCCTACGCCGCGCGGCTCCAGACCCCTGGTCTCGGCGGCCAGTCGTTGCGCGGCTACCTGTCGGGCTCCATCGACGTCGTGTTCCGGGTGCCCGGCCCTGACGGTCCGCGCTACCTGGTCGCCGACTACAAGACCAACTGGCTCGGCCCGGCGGACCAGCCGCTCACCGCGGCGGCCTACGCCCGCCCCCGGCTGGTGGAGGCGATGCTGCACTCCGACTACCCCCTGCAGGCGCTCCTCTACGTCGTGGTCGTGCACCGCTACCTGCGCTGGCGCCAGCCCGGCTATGACCCGGCGCGGCACCTCGGCGGCGTGCTCTACCTCTATGTCCGAGGGATGTGCGGTCCCGAGACGCCCGAGATCGACGGCCACCCGGCAGGGGTCTTCTCGTGGCAGCCGCCGGCACCGTTGGTGACCCAGCTGTCCGACCTGTTGGACGGACGCTCATGACGCTGCTGACCCCGGAGCTGGAGGACCCGCACGACCTGCGGCTTGCGCAGGGAGCCGACGGGCTGCTCCACACGTTCAACGCTGCGGGGGTGCTCGATGCGGCGGACGTGCACGTCGCCCGGGCGCTGAGCGCACTGGCCGGCGAGGACACGCCCCTGGTCGCGCTTGCCGTGGCGTTCGTGGTGCGTGCCGTGCGCGGTGGCTCGGTCTGTGTCGACCTGGCCGCGGTCGCCGACCCGGAGCTCGGCCCGGAGCTGCCGTGGCCTGATCCCGAGGACTGGTACGCCGCCGTTGGGGCCAGCGCCCTGCTCTCCGGCAGCAGCCCGGTCCTGCGGCTGCTGGACCACGACGACGTTCGGCTGCTCTATCTCGACCGCTACTGGCGCGAGGAGGAGCAGGTGCACGCCGACCTGGTCGGCCGCCCTGCGTCCGCGTCCACACCCGACGAGGCGTGGCTGTCGGTTGCACTCGACCGGGTCTTCCCGGCCGAGGGCTACGACGAGCAGCGGACCGCCGCGCGGGT
>JAWWPK010000165.1:0-3070 GCA_033854925.1 Nocardioidaceae bacterium
GCCAAGCTGTGCCTCAACGGGCACGAATGGGCCAAACGGCAGGCCGCCAAGGCCGGGATCACCCATACCGCGCTGGACAACGGGTTCGCGACCTGCGCCGACCCGGCCGCGGTGCAAGCCATCTGCGACCAGTTCGGGCCTGAGCAGATCGACGGGCTGCTGCGCAAATGGTTGGCGTTGCTGCCGCACCCGTTCAGCGCCGCGGACCGCGAGGCCGGCTACCGCTATGACCTCTCGATCCTGCAGGCCGAGTTCTCCCTGACCCAGGTACTCGACCGCCCGGTCTCCGGGCGGGTGTTCTTCGAACACGTCATCCGCGACAACCTCGACGCCGGTCGCCCTGATCAGGTCAGCCTCATCTTCGATCGGGCTCTACGCCGGAGTGGACCGCGACCGACACCGGGCCGGTTCCGCACCCGCGTGATCACCGAGGGGGTCACCCCGAGCCTGCACATCGACTACAAGCACACCGCGATCAAGCAGTACCACAAGGAAGGACGCGCCCTACGGACCGAGACGACGATCAACGACCCTCGCGACTTTGGAATCGGGAAACGGCTGACCAATCTGCCCGCACTGCGGGACTTGCGTTCCGCGTAATTCGGCGGGTCTAGAGATGCTGGCCGAGTAGATGCCGAGGTCAGGGCGGTGGGGGTGGCGACCGAACGGGGAAACGCCTAGAGAAACGCCCCGGATGGATACCTGCTGCTGGCGGCATTGTTCAGGCTGTAGGGTCTAGAGCGATGTTCGTGAAGACGACGGCGCGGAAGACCAAGAGCGGCACGGTCCGCTACCTGCACCTGGCCCACAGCGAGTGGGACCCGGTCGCGGGCCGGTCGGTCCCGAAGATCCTCTACGGGTTCGGTCGCGAGGACCAGCTCGACCGGGACGCGGTCAAGCGGCTGGTCACCTCGCTGACCCGACTGCTTGACCCGGCCGACGCCGTGGCTGCCACGACAAGCGCCGAGCTGACGTTCTGCGAGTCCCGCCCGTTCGGAGGCACGTTCACCCTCGACGCGCTGTGGCGGCGCCTGGGCATCGACACCGTGCTCAAGGGGCTGGACACCGGCCCGGGCAACAGGCCGCGCCGGGGCCGGCCCCGCGACACCGAGGTGACCGAGCGGGTGCTGTTCGGGCTGGTCGCCAACCGGGCGCTCGCCCCGTCGTCGAAGCTGGCCGCCGCGGACTGGATCAACCACGACGTGCACATCGACGGCCTGCCCGAGACCGGCGACGACGCCTGCTACCGGGCCATGGACTGGCTCCACGACGTCCGCGAACAGCTCGAGGCCGGGGTGTTCCGGCAGGTCGCGAACCTGCTCAACCTCGAGGTCGACCTGCTGTTCTTCGACACCACCTCCACCTACTTCGAGCTGGAAGACCCGGACGAGCCCGTGGCCCGCGACGAACACGGCCACCCCCTGCCCGGCCATGCCGGTGAGCAGTGCGGCGCTGGTGAGCAGGGCGGCGCCGGTGAGCAGGGCGGCGAGGGCAACAGCGTCGGGTTCCGGACCTACGGCAAGTCGAAGGACTCCCGCGACGACCTACCCCAGATCGTGATCGGGATGGCCGTGACCCGCGACGGGATCCCGGTGCGGGTGTGGTGCTGGCCGGGTAACACCGCCGACTCCGCCCTGATCCGCCAGGTCAAGGACGATATGCGGGACTGGACCCTGTCGAAGATCGTGTGGGTCGCCGACCGCGGCTTCTCCTCCGAACGTAACCGCCGCTACCTGCGACAGGGCGATCACGCCTACATCATCGGGGAGAAGCTGCGCTCCGACTCCCCGGAGATCAAGGCCGCCCTGTCGCGCCAGGGCCGCTACACCGACATCGCCGAGAACATGCGGGTCAAGGAGGTGAAGGTGTCCGAGACCGAGCGGTTCGTGATCTGCCACAACCCCGACGCCGCGACCCGCGACGCCCACATCCGCGACCAGCTCGTCGCCCAACTCGCCGAGCTGATCACCGGATCCGACACCTTGTCGGTCGGTAAGCGGGGTGAGCTGCGCGGGAAGATCTCCACCAAGCCCGGCCTGAACCGGTACCTGCGCGTCACTCCCGGCGGCCTGCTGCGCGTCGACAAGGCTCGGATGAAGACCGAGGCCAACCTTGACGGGAAGTACCTGCTGCGCTGCTCGGACCCACACCTGCCCGCCGCCGACATCGCCCTGGGCTACAAGCAGCTCCTCGAGGTCGAACGCGGCTGGCGGGACATGAAACAGATCCTCGACCTACGCCCGGTCTATCACCGCCTCGAGGAACGCATCCGTGCCCACGTCGTGCTCTGCTGGCTCGCGCTGCTGCTGATCCGGATCATCGAGACCACCACCGGCGACACCTGGAACACCGTGCGCCGTCACCTCGACCGGCTCCACGCCGGCACCTTCGCCGGCCCCACCGGCGTCTTCCGCCAACGCACCGAGCTGTCCAAGCCCCAACACGACCTGCTCGCCAAGCTCGACATCCCCGCCCCGAAGCAGATCATCGAACTCGCCCCCACAAGCCGCTGACCAGCGGCAACACCACCGCCTAGAGACACGCCTCCGACGCGTGCCTCGACGCGTTCCCCCAGGTCAGACCAAGATCATGGCCTCTAGCGCACCTGAATTACGCGGAACGCAGGTTAAGGAACCGATCGCATTGCCGACCTTCTGCCCGGCCGCCGTGGTCGAGTCAAGCGCCCCGTTCGCCGCGATCAGGCCGGGCGGCACCTTGTCAAGCGCGGTGTTGAACTTCGTCAACGCCTCGTTGGCCTTGAGCTGGGACTCAAAGAACGTGCGCGGCACGTCGGAGGCGGACTGGAACGCCGACGCGAACGCGCCGACCTTGTCCGCCGCGGACAGGCTGTTGTCGCCCACATCCTGCATGGCCTTGGCGAACAGGCCGGTGGTGCGGATGCCGTCCTCAGAGGCGACCGCTGCATCCCCAAAGTGGGCGGCGAGCCCGCCCATGGCTGAGCCGAGGGCGTCGGCGGCGGCCTGCCCGGACTTGAACGCCCCGATCTGCCCGTTGAGCTTGTCCAACAGGTCTTGAGCGGCCTGCCCGGTGGCGTTCATCGAGTCGGCGA
>JAWWPK010000166.1:0-3013 GCA_033854925.1 Nocardioidaceae bacterium
AGGTGAACATCACCAGCGCGACCCACACCAGCACGAACCCGACCCAGCGGCCGGGTGGCATGTCCTCGTGGAAGTAGAGGACCCCGAGGGCGAACTGGATGATCGGCGCGAGGTACTGCAGCAGCCCCAGCGTCACCATCGACACCCGGATCGCGGCGGCGCCGAAGCAGATCAGGGGGATCGCGGTGACGATGCCGGTGCTGCTGAGCAGCAGCGCGTGGCCTGTGCCGTGCGACGCGAAGTTGGAGTGCCCGGTGGCCACCAGCACGGCGACGTACGTCGCCGCGAACGGCGCGATCAGCGTGGTCTCGAGGGTCAGGCTCTCGACGGCGCCGACGTTCGCGGACTTCTTGGCCAGCCCGTAGGTGCCGAACGAGAACGCCAGCACCAGCGCCACCCACGGCAGCCGGCCGTAGTCGAGGGTCAGCACGACGACCGCGACGGTCGCGACCCCCATCGCGACCCACTGGAGCGGCCGCAGCCGCTCGCCCAGGATGAAGACGCCCATCAGCACCGTGACCAGCGGGTTGATGAAGTAGCCGAGCGAGGTCTCGACGACCTTCCCGTTGTTGACGCCGTAGATGTACGTCGCCCAGTTGAAGGTGATCGTGAACGCCGCGACGGCCAGGAGCAGGAACGTCCGGCGCTGCGAGAACAGCGCCCGGAACTGTCGGGTACGCCGCAACAGCACCACCAGCAGCCCCATCGTGACCAGCGACCACAGCACCCGGTGCGCGAGGATCTCGAGGGCGCCGGCGGGCTCCAGATGCGGCCAGTAGAGAGGGAAGCCGCCCCACAGTCCGTACGCCGCGACGCCCAGCAGCAGCCCCCGTCGCTGCTCCGTCACCGAGCCAGACTAGTGAGCCAGGACCGGCGGTCCGTCAGGACCCCCAGGGCGATAAAGTCGACCCGACCGACCCGTATACGTCCCCCTGGAGAAATGCGCATGCGCCTCGCTCGAATCGTCGGAGTCCTCGTGGCCCTGATCCTGACCGCCAGCTTCGGCCAGGCCCTCGTCTCGCCCGCAGACGCGATGGGCAAGCCCAAGCACCAGCTCACCGGCCTCGGTGGTGGCGAGATCGGCAACACCAACCACTTCTTCATCAAGGGCAAGATCGCGACCTTCCCCAAGGGCAGGATCAAGGTCCTGCGCAACGTGAGCGGCGGCAGCTACAAGGCCTTCAAGAAGACCAGGACCAAGTCCAGCGGCAAGTTCCGCACCTCGATCTCGCAGGTCCGCAACAAGAAGACCTGCTTCAAGATCCAGGTTCCGGCCACCCCGGTCTACAGGAAGACGACCTCAAAGGTCCTCGGCTGCATCACCTCCAGCTGACCTGAGCTCCACGACGGCCTCGCATCGGCAGATGCGGGGCCATCAACATATGGTCATTTCGGGTGCTGCCGGGGACGGGTGTTGGGGGGCTATGGTCCGCACCACGGACCCGAGCATGTCAGTGAGAGGAAGCACCATGCGCCTGAGTCGAGCAGTCTCTCTGTTGATGGCACTACTTCTGGCGGCAACGTTGTCGCAGACCCTCGTGTCGCCCTCGCAGGCGATGCGGCCGACCCCCGTCGCACACGCCGCCAAGGGACTCACCCCCCTGGTGGCCAACATGGTGGAGGCAGGCAACAACCACTTCGTCGTCTACGGCGTGGCGGGGGTGACCAAGGTCGGCATCTTCCGCAACGCCAACGGTGGACGCTTCTTCCTCTACCGCAAGATCACGGTGAACAAGAGCAACGGCAAGTTCCGCACCCGCGTCTACCAGTACAAGCGGACCCGCACGTGCTACCGCGTGCTCGCCCCGGCGACGTCGAACACCAGCCAGCACATCGTCCCGGTCGGGTGCATCGTCTCCGTCCGCGGAAAGCAGGTCTGGCAGCCCAGCTAGCACGTACGACGGCCCCACCCGAGCAGGGTGGGGCCGTCGTGGCGTGCGGGGTGGGTCAGACGACGGTCCAGGTGTCGCCGCCACCGATCAGTTCGGCGAGCCGCTCGGTGGGGGTGCCGTTGACGGCCTCGCGGGCGCCGGCGACCTGGGCTCGCGCCTGGTCGTCGTACGTCGGCCGCTCGACCTGGCGGAAGATGCCGATCGGCGACTGGTTGAGGTAGCCGGAGTCGGTCAGCCGCGAGATCGAGAACGCCAGCGTCGGGTCGGGGTTGTGCGCGTCGTGCACGATCAGCGCGTCCTCGCCGACGTCGGCGACCAGCGCCACCTTCACGCCACCGGTCTCGGTGTCGCGGACCAGGCCCTTGGCGCCCTCCCCGGAATCGGACCCAGCACCGAACCGGATCGGCATGCCGTCCTCGAGCGGGATGATCGCGTCGGCCTTGGTGTCCTGGCCCTTGATGGCGTCGAAGGCGCCGTCGTTGAAGATGGGGCAGTTCTGGTAGATCTCCACGAACGACGTGCCCCGGTGCGCGGCCGCCGCTGAGAGCACTGCGGTGAGGTGCTTGCGGTCGGAGTCGATGGTGCGGGCCACGAAGGTGGCCTCTGCGCCCAGCGCCAGGGAGACCGGGTTGAACGGGAAGTCGACCGAGCCCATCGGCGTGGACTTGGTGACCTTGCCCGGCTCGCTGGTGGGGGAGTACTGCCCCTTGGTGAGCCCGTAGATCCGGTTGTTGAACAGCAGGATCGTCATGTTCACGTTGCGGCGCAGCGCGTGGATCAGGTGGTTGCCGCCGATCGACAACGCGTCGCCGTCACCGGTGACCACCCACACCGACAGGTCCTCGCGGGCCGTGGCGATGCCGGTCGCGATCGACGGCGCCCGGCCGTGGATCGAGTGCATGCCGTAGGTGTCGAGGTAGTAGGGGAACCGCGACGAGCAGCCGATGCCGGAGACGACCACCACGTTCTCCCGCGGCACCTCCAGCTCGGGCAGGAAGGCCTGGAAGGCGGCCAGGATCGCGTAGTCACCGCAGCCGGGGCACCACCGGACTTCCTGGTCGGACTTGAAGTCCTTGGTCGTCAGCTGCACTGGGGTGATGGGGATCGTCGGGCTAGCCATT
>JAWWPK010000167.1:0-12545 GCA_033854925.1 Nocardioidaceae bacterium
CGATACGTCCTCGGGCACCCGCAGCCCGGAGCGGCGGGCGGCGCGGATCGCGCCGAGCGCGAGCGGGTCGCTGGCGCACACCAGTGCGGTGGCTCCCCGAGAGATCAGGGTGCTCGCGGAGGCCTGGCCGCTCTGCAGCGAGAACTGGCTGTGCGCCACCAGGTCGGGGTCGAAGCCGGGGCCGGCCTGAGCGGCCGCGAGCTTGCGCAGGGAGGGCTGGTGGTCGCGCGGCCCGAGCACGAGGCCGATGCGCTCATGGCCCAGCGAGTGCAGGTGGTCGAGCGCCTGCTCCATCGCGCTGCCGTCGTCGCAGACGACGCGGGGAAAGGGCAGCCGGTCGATGCCGGCGTTGATCAGGACGACCGGCAGCTTGCGCATGGCCAGCCGGTCGTAGTGGGTGTGGTCGGCGTCCGCCTGGCTGTACTGCCCGCCGGCGAAGATGATTCCGGCCACCTGCTGCTGCTCCAGCAGCATGTCGACGTAGCCGGCCTCGGCGGTCGCGTCCGCGGTGATCGTGCACAGCACCGGGGTGAGACCGTTCTGGGCAAGCAGTGCGCCGACCACCTCGGCCAGGGCCGGAAAGATCGGGTTCTGCAGCTCGGGAAGCACCAGCCCGACCAGCCGGGCCCGCTCGCCGCGGAGCTTGGTGGGCCGCTCGTAGCCGAGCACGTCCAGCGCAGTCAGCACCGTGGAGCGCGTCGCCTCGGAGACCCCGGGCTTGCTGTTGAGCACCCGGCTGACCGTCGCCTCGCTCACCCCGGCCCGCGCCGCCACTTCCGCCAGCCGTCTGGTCATGACCGCAGCGTAACGTGATTCTTCTCGCAAGATGTTGCAAGAATTCGACAATACTGGCGCAAGCCCGAGCAGGCGGCAGCCGATTTCTGCCTCGAGGGAGCCGACGAGATCGCCGGAGGTCCTGGCTTCGCACACCTCTCCGGAGCTCTTAAGGCCCGGATCGAGGGTGCGTCCTACTCACGCGTGCGCGAGGGGGGAGTTGAACCCCCACGTCCTTTCGGACACACGGACCTGAACCGTGCGCGTCTGCCAGTTCCGCCACTCGCGCGTGAAGCGGGCCAAGGTTAGCCCAGCGGTGAGGAGCCGACCAAAACGATTGCCCCGGCGTACGCCGCCGGTCTCGCCCCGAGCCAGGGGATCGCGGCCCTTCCCTGACGACGTGGGGTGTTGCGACGTCCCCCATCGTCAGGTTTCCCCGGGCGCCCGGGTAACCCCACAAGAACAGAACAGCCTCCTACGGCGTCCACGAGGGTGAACGGGTACCCCGATACAGTCGTGGGCGACCGCTGACCGGTGCCCGACCGATGAACCAGTGCCACCGCGGCTGGTCGTCATGCCATCACGACAGCGATCAGGACACCAGCCGGAAGGAGGCGACGTGGGCGGGCTGCAGCGGTTCGAGCAGCGCCTGGAGAACCTCATCTCCGGCGCGTTCGCGCGCGCCTTCCGCAGTGCGGTGCAGCCGGTGGAGATCGCGGCCGCGCTGCAGCGCGAGTGCGACAACAACGCGCAGATCCTCAGCCGCGAGCGGCGGATGGTGCCCAACGACTTCCACGTCGAGCTGAGCCAGGTGGACCTCGACCGGCTCGCGCCGTACGACACCGCCCTCGCCGACGAGCTGACCCACCAGGTCCAGGACCACGCGGACTCGCAGGGCTACGTCTTCCCGGGCCCGATCGCCATCGAGTTCGAGAAGGCCGACGACCTGACCACCGGCAGGTTCCGGATCCGGAGCAAGGCGCAGGCCAGGGTGCAGAGCAACGCCACCCACACCCAGGTCCGCCGGGCCCGGGCCGTGCTCGAGATCAACAAGACCCGGCACCCGCTCCAGCCGCCCGGCCTGGTCGTCGGGCGAGGCACCGAGGCCGACGTGCGGATCAACGACCCCGGCGTCAGCCGGCGACACATCGAGTTCGACGTGCGCACCGACGTGCGACAGGGCAAGGACGACCTGAAGATCGAGGTCCGCGACCTCGGCTCCACCAACGGGATGCTCATCGACGGCCACAAGGTGACCAAGGCCGGCGTCCGCGACGGCAGCCAGGTCCGGATCGGCAACACCACGATGACCGTGCGAATCCTCGAGGACGACGAGGAAGATCCAGTCTTCGGTGGCCTGGGTGGGGCCGGTGTCTGAGCTCACCCTCTTCCTGATCAGGATCGCGTTCCTCGCCATCCTGTGGATCTTCGTGCTCTCTGCGATCTCGGTGATCCGCTCCGACATGTTCGGAGCCCGGGTCCCCGAGGCCGCCCGCGGCGCCGAGGCGCGCAAGGACAAGCGGGGCGCCAAGCCTCCGCCCAAGCGGCGCGGCAGCCCCACCCACGTCGTGGTCACCGAGGGCAGCAACGTCGGCCAGCGCGCCGACCTCGACCAGGCGCCGATCCTGATCGGCCGCGGCAGCGACGCGGCGATCAAGCTCGACGACGACTACGTCTCGACGAGGCACGCACGGATCGCGGCGTCCGGCGACCAGTGGTTCGTCGAGGACCTCGGCTCCACCAACGGCACCTACATCGGCACCGTCCGGATCACCCAGCCCACCACGATCACGCTCGGCACCCAGGTGCGCATCGGCAAGACGATCCTCGAGCTGAGGAAGTAGCTGGTGGTGACCACAGATGCGCCTTGATTTCTCGGCGATCTCCGACGTGGGTCGCGTCCGCAAGGACAACCAGGACTCCGGGTACGTCGGCCCGCACGTCGTCGCCGTCTGTGACGGCGTGGGCGGCGCGGCCCGTGGCGACATCGCGTCCAGCACGGCGATCGCGCAGCTGCGCAAGCTCGAGGAGACTCCCCCAGCGCCGGGCAGCGACCTGCTCGAGCCGGTCAGCGCCGCCCTGCACCGCGCACACGACCGGATCGCCGCGCTGGTCGACGAGAACCCGTCCCTCAACGGCATGAGCACCACCGCGACCGTCGCGCTCTTCGACGGCCAGCGCGTCGGCATGGGGCACGTCGGCGACAGCCGCGCGTACCTCTACCGCGACGGCGAGATCAGCCAGCTCACCAACGACCACACCTTCGTCCAGACCCTCATCGACGAGGGACGGATCAACGAGGCCGAGGCGCGGGTGCACCCCCACCGCAACCTCATCCTGAAGGCGATCGACGGGACCCACGACCTCGAGCCGGACCTGTTCATGCTCGAGCTCAAGGTGGGCGACCGGCTGCTCCTGTGCAGCGACGGGACCAGCGGCGTCCTCGACGCCGGCCGGCTGGCCGACATCCTCTCCAGCGGCACCCCCGACTACGCCGCCGTCGAGCTCGTCCGGGCCAGCCTCGAGGCCGGCAGCTCCGACAACGTCACCTGCCTGGTCGCCGACCTGGTCGAGGGCAGCCCCGACGACCCCGCCACGCAGGCCACTCCTCTCCTGGTCGGCGCGGCCGCCGACATGCGCGCCCGCCGTACTCGTGCCGCGAAGACCGGCAGCCTGTTCCGCGGTCACCGTGCCGGCGACACCGGGGAGCTCGAGCCGATCCGGGCGGAGATCCCCGACGAGGTCGGCTTCGCCATTTCCAACGACCCGATCACCGACCCCGAGGCGGTCCGCTACGCACCGATCGCACCGGGCCGCTACAGCTGGCTGAGCCGGTTGTTGGCCCTGGCCGTCGTGATCGGCATCCTGTGGCTGATCGCGGCCGCGGCGTGGTCCTGGAGCCAGGACCAGTTCTACGTCGGCGACCAGGACGGCACCGTCGTCATCTTCCGCGGCGTCGACGCCTCGCTCCCCGGCATCGACCTGTCCCACACCTACGAGACCAGCAACGTCACCCTCGACCGGCTCTGCAAGTTCGACGCCGGCGAGGTGCGTGACGGGATCAGCGCCTCGAGCCTGAAGGACGCCCGCAAGACGGTCGGGTTCTACGCCGGGAAGATGACGGACGCCGGGGCGGACTGCTGATGTCGCAAGCTGGGTTCGTCATGGGGTTCGTGCACCGGCGCCGCCGGGGGGCGGAGCTGTTCCTGCTCGTGCTCGCGCTCGCCGTCGGGATCGGGGCGTACGCCGCGGTCGGCGTCGGCGTCGAGGGCAAGGTGCCGCCCGACATCGTCGGCTACGGCGCGGGCCTGGCGGCGCTCGCGATCGCCGCGCACGTCGTGGTCCGCATGGTCGCGCCGTACGCCGACCCGGTGCTGCTGCCGGTCGTGACCGCCCTCAACGGCCTCGGGCTCGCGGTCATCCACCGGCTCGACCTGGTCTACGCCGACAACCCGCTCAAGCCGCACGGCCTGCCGCACAAGCAGCTGACGTGGATGACGCTGGGCGTGATCCTCTTCGTCGTCACGCTGGTGCTGCTGCGTGACCACCGGGTGCTGACCCGGTTCACCTACACCAGCGGCCTGGCCGCGATCGTCCTGCTCCTGCTGCCCCTGGTTCCCGGCGTCGGCACCACGATCAACGGCGCCAAGATCTGGATCGCCGTCGGGCCGTTCAGCTTCCAGCCCGGTGAGCTCGCCAAGGTGCTCCTCGTGGTCGCGTTCGCCGGCTACCTCGTCCTCCACCGTGACGCCCTAGCGCTGGCCGGCCGGCGGGTGGCCGGCATCGACCTGCCCCGGGGCCGTGACCTGGGTCCGATCCTGGTGATGTGGCTGATCAGCCTCGGGATCCTCGTCTTCCAGCACGACCTCGGCTCCAGCCTCCTCTTCTTCGGCCTCTTCCTGGTGATGCTCTACGTCGCCACCGAGCGCGCCGGCTGGCTGGTCGTGGGCGGCGTGCTGTTCGTGGGCGGCGCCGCGATGTCCTACCAGTTCATCGGCCACGTCCAGAACCGCTTCCACATCTGGGTCGACCCGATGAAGTACTACGACCAGACCCCCGGCAGCGGGCAGCTGGTCGAGTCGTTGTTCGGCATGGCCTGGGGCGGGCTGATCGGCCGCGGCTTCGGCGGTGGCAGCCCCGAGCGTGTCCCGTTCGCGGAGTCCGACTTCATCATCGGGGCCATCGGTGAGGAGCTCGGGCTCACCGGCGTGATCGCGGTGATCCTCTGCTACGGCCTCATCGTCGAGCGGGCGCTGCGGGCCGCGCTGATCTGCCGCGACGGGTTCGGCAAGCTGATGGCGACCGGCCTCGCTGTCGTGTTCGCGCTCCAGGTCTTCGTCGTCATCGGCGGCGTCACCCGGCTGATCCCGCTCACCGGCCTGACCACGCCGTTCCTCTCCTACGGCGGCTCGTCGCTGGTCGCCAACTGGGTGATCGCTGCCCTGCTGCTGCGCATCTCCGACCAGGCCCGCCGGCCGGTGCCCGACCTGTCGACCGTCGACGAGGACAAGGCCGACGACCAGACGACCCAGGTCATCAAGATGGGAGGAGCTGCGTGACGACACCCCCTCCCGAGGCCTGCTTCGCGCCGCCCCACGGGCGCTGCGCGGCGTTGCCGTCGCTCGTAGATGGACCTACAGCGACTTCGCTCCGGCGCCTTGCGCAGCATCCCGAGGATGCGACGTTCGCGACGGCCCGAGAGGGGGTGACGTCACGCGCATGAACAAGCCGATCCGCACCATCTCCATCTTCTGCCTGCTGCTGTTCGTGGCCCTGATGATCAACGCCACCTGGCTGCAGTACTGGAAGTCCGACTCCTACGACAAGGACCCGCGCAACCGCCGGGTGATCGAGGCGGCGTACTCGCGCGAGCGGGGCGCGATCCTCGTGGGCCGCGAGCCGATCGCCCAGAGCGTGGACTCCCACGACCAGTACGACTTCCTGCGCACCTACCAGGAGCCGTTCAAGTACGCCCACGAGACCGGCTACTTCTCGTTCTACGACCAGACCGGCATCGAGCGCAGCCAGAACAACGTGCTCTCCGGCGACGACGACCTGCTGTTCGTCAACAAGCTGGTCGACCTGCTGTCCAACAAGTCGGGCAAGGGCGGCAACGTCGAGCTCACCCTCGACAGCGCGGCGCAGGACGCGGCGTTCCAGGCGCTGACCAACCTGCAGGACAGCACCGGTTCACCCATCCAGGCCTCGGTCGTAGCGATCCAGCCGAGCACCGGCCGGATCCTCGCGATGGCCTCGCTGCCGACCTTCGATCCCAACAAGCTTTCCACCCACGACTTCGCCAGCGTCAAGACCGACTACGACCGGCTGCAGGCCGACCCGACCCAGCCACTGCTCAACCGCGCCATCCAGCTGTCTCTCCCCCCGGGCTCGACGTTCAAGATGATCACCGCGTCGGCCGCGATCGAGAGCGGCAAGTACACCTACGACAGCGAGGTCCCGGGCGGTACGACGTACCAGCTGCCGCAGACCAGCGGAAGCTCCGGCGAGATCGACAACGAGGGCCGCAGCTGCGGCACCGACAAGATCCCGTTCAGCCAGGCGATGGAGAACTCCTGCAACACCAGCTTCGCCCAGCTCGGTGTCGAGCTCGGCGCGGACGCCCTGAAGCAGCAGGCGGAGGCGTTCGGCTTCAACGACCACTACCTCGACGACATCGGGCCGCAGGCGATCTCGAACTTCCCCGACGGTGCCAACGAGCCGCAGGCCGGCCAGTCCGCGATCGGCCAGTACGAAGTGCGCGCCACACCACTCCAGATGGCGATGGTCGCGGCCGGGATCGCCAACCAGGGCGTGGTGATGAAGCCCTACATCGTCGACTCGATCCAGTCGCCCGAGCGGGAGACGCTCAAGCAGACCGAGCCCCAGGAGTACAACCGGGCGATCAGCCCGGAGACCGCCGACCAGGTCACCCAGCTCATGGTCGACACCGTCAACTCGGGCACCGCCACGGCCGGCGCGATCGACGGGGTCCAGGTGGCCGGCAAGACCGGCACCGCACAGAGCGGAAACCCGAGCGTGCCGCCGTACGCGTGGTTCGTGTCGTTCGCGCCGGCCCAGGACCCCGAGGTCGCGGTGGCCGTGGTGATCCAGCAGGCCAACATCGCGCGCGGCGAGATCGCGGGTGGCACCTACGGCGGCCCGATCGCCAAGGCCGTGATGGAGGCGGTGATCAAGTGACCGAGAACAACGCCGAGCGGTTCGTCGACGACCAGCACCGCTACCGGTTCGAGTCCCGCATCGCGACAGGTGGCATGGGCGAGGTGTGGCGCGCCACCGACACGTCGCTGGACCGGCCGGTCGCGGTCAAGGTGCTCAAGAGCGAGTACGCCGACGACCCGCTGTTCCGCTCCCGGTTCGAGACCGAGGCCCAGCACGCCGCGTCGCTGCACCACCCGGGCGTCGCGTCGGTCTACGACGTCGGGGAGTCCGCGCTGCTCGGCGCGGCCGACGGGTCCGGCCTGCCGAGGCCGTTCCTGGTGATGGAGCTCGTCGACGGGCAGCCGCTCTCGGCGCTGCTGCGCGGTGGCAGGCAGCTGGACCCCGCGGTGGTCCAGGACCTGATGGCCCAGGCCGCGGACGCGATCGGCGCCGCCCACCGGGCCGGCATCGTGCACCGCGACGTGAAGCCGGCCAACCTGCTGGTCACGCCCGACCGGCAGATGAAGATCACCGACTTCGGGATCGCCCGCGCCTCCGACGGCCTCGGCCTGACCGCCACCGGCCAGGTGATGGGAACGCCGCAGTACCTCTCGCCCGAGCAGGCTCGCGGCGGCACCGCGACGTCCGCTTCCGACGTCTACTCGCTCGGCGTCGTGGCCTTCGAGTGCCTGGCCGGGCACCGGCCCTTCGACGCCGACTCCCCGGTCGCGACTGCGCTGGCGCACCTCAACGACCCGGTGCCGGACCTGCCACCCGACATCCCGGTCGACTTGGCGGCGGTCGTACGCCGCGCGATGGCCAAGGACCCTGAGCAGCGGTACGCCGATGGCGACGCGTTCGCTGCCGCACTGCGCGACCCTGCGAGCGCCAGCGACACGGCGTACGTCCCGATGCCGGCTGCAGAAGTGCCGGCATCCGAGCGCACCCAGGTCCTCGACGTTGGGCCGCCGCCGGTGCCGATACCCGCCCCGACCGACCATCGCCCGCCGCCCGACGACCGGCGCAGCCCGTGGCTGGTGGTCCTGCTGGTCGCCGCGCTGGTCGCTGCGATCATCCTCATCATCGTGGTGGCGACCCAGGCGAACAACGGCGACAACAACCCGACCGCGTCCGACACCAGCAGTAGTGCGCCGACGGCATCCGCCTCCACCACCGTGGACACACCGAGCGAGCAGTCGAGCTCCGCGCCGGCCGACGTGCAGATCGACGAGGGCGACTACATCGGGCGTGACGTCCACGAGGTGGCGGCCGAGCTGCAAGCGAAGGGACTCAAGGTCAGCACCCAGCCGATCGACAACCCGGGTGGCAAGGACGCCGACTCGGTCGCGTCGGTGAGCCCGACCACCGGCCTCGTCGAGGGCGACACGGTCACCGTCAAGTACTACCGCGAGGCCGCGCCGACCTCCCAGCCGCCGTCCAGCGAGCCCACCTCGGCGCCGCCGTCCTCCAACACCTCCACCCCGTCCACTCCGTCCGCACCAGCGTCGACGGCGTCCCAGGCCACCGACGCCCCTTCGACGTCCGCCCCTTCGACGTCCGCCCCGGCCGCGTCCGCGTCGGCCTCCGGATCCGGAGGAGCTCAGTGACCGAGCCACCCGCAGAGCCGCCCGTGACCCCGCCGACCCCGCCGACCCCGCCGACCCCGCCCGGTGCCGGCCTGGTCGGCGCGCGCTACGAGCTCGGCGAGCTGCTCGGTCGCGGCGGCATGGCTGAGGTCCGCAAGGGGCATGACACCCGCCTCGGCCGCGTGGTGGCCATCAAGCGGCTGCGCACCGACCTGGCCAGCGACGCGACGTTCCAGGCCAGGTTCCGCCGCGAGGCCCAGAGCGCGGCCTCGCTCAACCACCCCGCGATCGTGGCCGTCTACGACACCGGCGAGGAGCCGGCGTCCGACGGCACCGGTGTCTCGCAGCCCTACATCGTCATGGAGTTCGTGGCCGGCCGGACCCTGCGCGACATCCTGCGCGAGGGCCGCAAGATCCTGCCCGAGCGCGCGCTGGAGATCACCAGCGGCGTGCTGTCGGCGCTCGACTACAGCCACCGCGCCGGGATCATCCACCGCGACATCAAGCCGGGGAACGTGATGCTCACCCCGAGCGGCGACGTGAAGGTGATGGACTTCGGCATCGCCCGGGCGATGAGCGACTCCAACACGATGACGCAGACCGCTGCCGTCGTGGGCACCGCGCAGTACCTCTCGCCTGAGCAGGCGCGCGGCGAGACCGTCGACTCGCGCTCCGACGTCTACTCGACCGGCTGCCTGCTCTACGAGCTGCTCACCGGGCGGCCGCCGTTCGTCGGCGACAGCCCGGTCGCGGTCGCCTACCAGCACGTCCGGGAGCCCGCCCGGCCGCCGTCCGACCACGACACCGATCTGCCTCCGGCGGTCGACGCGATCGTCATGAAGGCGCTGGCGAAGCGGCTCGAGGACCGCTACCAGTCCGCGGCCGCGATGCGTAGCGACATCGAGCGCTACCTGGCCGGCCGCCCGGTGCAGGCGCCGGTGCACACTCCGGCGCCGCCCGTCCCGCCGGAGCCTTCGACTTCCGACACCAGCACCTCGATGCGGCCGCCGGTGCCGCTCCTGGACGAGTACGACGATGGCGACGACGTCGAGCGCCGCCGCGGGGGCCCGCGCGCCAGCGTGCTGATCCTGCTCGCGCTGCTGGTCATCTTGCTGGGCGTCGGCGCCTACGTGCTGTTCAAGAGCAACCTGTTCGAGTCCGCGCCGCAGCAGGTCCAGGTGCCCAACGTGATCGGGATGACCGAGGACCAGGCCCGGGCCGCGATCGGCGACGCCGGGCTCTCTGTCGACGCACCGGACTTCCGGCCCGACGAGAATCCGGACAGCAACGGGAAGGTCCTCGACCAGGACCCCAACCGCGACCAGTACGTCGACCCCGGGACCTCGATCCACCTCACGATCTCCTCTGGGCTGCCGCAGGTCGACGTGCCGTTCCTCGTCGGCGCCACCCAGGACGAGGCCCGCAACCGGCTCCGCACCGCCAAGCTGGACCCGCAGTTCGAGACCAAGGAGTCCGACGAGCCCCAGGGCCAGGTCCTCGCGACCAGTCCCGAAGGCGGCCAGACCGTGGACCAGAACAGCGTCGTGACGGTCACCATCAGCAAGGGTCCGCACGAGGTCCCGGACGTGGTCGGGCTCAACCGGTCCGACGCGATCAAGCAGATCCTGGACGCCGGGTTCACCTACTCCTTCCGGGGCGACGACAAGTCCACAGAGCCGAAGGGCACGGTCACCGACCAGCTGCCGGCCGCGGGCAAGCCGCAGCCCCAGGGGACCGAGATCGTGCTTTTCGTGTCGACGTACGAACCACCGCCACCGCTGCCGACCGAGACCCCGACTGTGACCCCGACCGCGACGCCGACCCTTCGAGTCAGCGGCCGTCGGCCGAGTCGGCCGCCTGCGCGGACGGGGTGACCGGGGTCGCGTAGGACAGGTCCAGCAGGCCGTCGTACGCCGGCGCGGTGAGCTCGTCCTGGATGGCGAGGTCCCAGCCGACGTCGATCTCGGGGTCGTCGGACTGCTCGCGGTAGATCTGCAGGTACGCGTCCTCGGAGATGGCGCTGGTGAGGTCGCCGACGTCGCCGACCGCCTCGATGACGTAGGGCTGCGGGTAGGGCACGCCCTGGATGACCACCGAGTTGCCCTCGCACTTGATGCCGGTGGTGCTGACCATGCGCTGCCCCTGCAGGACGACCGCCCCGGCCCCGCCCTGCCACATGGCGTTCACGACCGCCTGGATGTCCTGCTGGTGCACGACCAGCAGGTTCTTGTCGCCCGTTGCCGCGTCGACCACCTCGTCCGGCGCATCCGAAAGGGTGACCACCACGCCGGGACCCGTGCGCTCGGTGAGGCCGGCCGGGTCCTCGAGCTCCTTGACCTGGCGCTGGTAGCGACGTACGTCCGCGTCGTCGACCTGGTCGGTGAGGTCGCGGACCTCCTGGGTCAGCTCGGCGACCCGCGCCTGGAGGTCCGCGGCGCGGCCGGCTTCGGAGTCGGTGAGGGTGGCCAGGTCGTCGTACCGCCCCGGCCGCAGGTCGGTGCCCTCGCTGGACTGCGCGCTGACCACGAACAGCCCTCCGCTGACCAGCACCACGGCGGCCGTGGCCAGCCGCCAGCCCAGGGCCGACCGGGTCCAGTGCCAGCGGGAGCGCGGAGCCGGTGAGATCGGTCCCGGTTCGGGCTGGTCGTCCACGTTGACTAAGGTAGCCGCGTGTCGAGGATGAAGGCCCGTGACCCACTGTCGTCACTAGACCCCGGCGGGGGACCGGTGGTCACGCCTCGGTCGATCCTCGCCCTGCTCCTGATGGTCCTTGGCCTTGCGGTGGTCGTCTACTACTACCTCGCCGTCCGCCCGGGCGCGAACGACCTGGACCCCAAGACGTTCAAGCCCGTCTACGGCGGCATCAGCGTCTTCGGCGACCTGAAGAAGTGGACCTACGTCATCGGGTTCGGCGCGTTCCTGCTCGGCCTGGTCGTCGCCGCCCACCCCTCCACCCCGCTCGGCCGTGGCCGCGGGGTCGTGGTCGGCATGCTGGGCTGCTTCCTGGTCGGCCTGCTGTGGATCTGCACCTACTACGTGTTCAGCAACAACCTCGACAAGGTCCCGGTGTTCAACGACCTCGGCCAGTACAACCTGATGCTCGGCATCGGCTTCATGGCCGTCGGCTTCACCTACGCCACCCGCTGGGAATAGCCCCCACACCCGCCGACCCGTCGTTACTGCCCGTCAGAAACGACGGGACACCGCGCTTTACAAACGCCGAGCCGTCGTTACTGCGCGTCAGTAACGACGGGTCACCGTCTGGTTCATCCACACGTGTGCACAAACCTGTGGAGAACTACACCGTTGTCATTCCCCTGGTGAGGAATGTCGACAATGGTCAGGTGATCGTGGCCGCGCGCACGACGATGGCGAGCGCTATCAGGGCCGCGATCAGGGTCAGGCCGGCGACCTGGAGGGCGGTGCGCCGTGGTCCGCGGGGCGTGTAGACGAGCACCGCGCCGATCGCCGTACCCCCGATGAAGCCGCCGACGTGGCCCTCCCACGAGATGGCGTTGACGAAGACGAAGGTGATGACGAAGTTGATCCCGATCCACGTCAGGATCCCGCGCACGTCGCCGCGCACCTTGATCGACACGATCAGCAATGCGCCCATCAGCCCGAAGATCGCGCCGGACGCGCCGAGCGCGCCGCGGTCTCCCCAGAAGACCAGCGCCGACCCGGCCAGGCCGGACAGGAAGTACAGCGCAAGGAACCGGGCCCGGCCCACGGCCAGCTCGAGCTGCGGGCCGAGGACGTAGAGGGCAAACATGTTGAAGCCGATGTGCCACAGCTGGATGTGGGTGAACATCGACGTCACGAGCTGCCAGTAGGCGCCGTCCGAGACGCCCGGGAGCAGCCTCCCACCGTTCGCGCAGGACAGCCCGGTGGCCTCTTGGAATCCGGTCGGGAACTGGCAGAAACCCCGGGGGCTCAGTGCGAGCCAGTCGACGAGCCGGCTGGCGTCACCACCAGTGGCGATGATGGCGATCCAGACCGCCGCGTTGAGGGCGATCAGCACCATCG
>JAWWPK010000168.1:0-2934 GCA_033854925.1 Nocardioidaceae bacterium
GACCCTCCTTGGTGACCTCGAGCGGACCGTCGCCTGTCCGCGGCTTCATGGCCGCCATCGACCAACCTCCATCGACTACTGGTGCGGTCGTCCGCACGCGTTCTGTCCATTCTCGTGCATGACGGGCCCGGCAGGGAAACCGAGGGGGGCAGCGCAGGCCCGCCTCCGCGTGGGAGGGTCTGCCCACGGCTCTCGAGGAGGTGGGGCGGTGGACGCCCGGTCGGCGTTGTTCGACCTGTACGGCGACCACCTGCGCGCCCGCGAGGACAGCTTCCGCGGGCAGGTCCCGGTCGCTGCGCTGGTCAAGCTGATGGCGCCGTTGGGCGTGCAGGCACCGGCGGTGCGTACGGCGGTGTCGCGGATGGTCCGGCAGGGCTGGCTGACCGCGATCCGCCTGCCGGCCGGCCCGGGTTATGCGCTCACGCCGCGGGCCGTTCGGCGGCTCGACGAGGCAGCCGAGCGGATCTACCGCACTTCCCATCACGAGTGGGACGGCAGCTGGCACCTGCTCGTCGTCGCGCCACCGACGGGGCGAAGTGACCGGGAGCGGCTGCACGCGCAGCTGCAGTTCCTCGGGTACGGCGCGATCGGCGGGTCGACGTGGATCTCGCCGCGGCCGGCCCCGGAGCTCGACGCGACCCTCGCTGACGCGTCCGCGCGGGCCGAGCGGTTCACGGCCACCCACGACGGCGACTCGCAGGCCCTGATCGCGAGGGCGTGGGACCTCGACGGGTTGGCCAGGGCCTACACCCGCTTTCTCGATGAAGCCGCCGTACTGCTCTCCGAGATCGTCGCGTCCACGGACGAGGGTGCGTTTGCAGCGCGGTCGATGCTGGTGCACGACTGGCGCAAGTTCCTGTTCATCGACCCAGGGCTGCCGCCGGCGCTGCTGCCGCCGGACTGGCCGGGGACGAAGGCGGCTGCGTGGTTCGACCAGGAGGCTGACAGGCTGCTGCCTGCGGCTCGTCGGTTCGTCGACGACTGCCTGATCAGCTAGGGAGCTGCCCCGTGTCCGACACCGTGCTCGTCGAGGTCTCCGGCGCTGTCGCCGTCGTCACGCTGAACCGTCCGGACGGCATGAACGCCTTGACGGTGGAGGCGAAGGAGGCGCTGCTGGCAGCCATCACGTCGGTGGGTGCTGATGACGCGGTGCGGGCGGTGGTGCTGACCGGGAGCGGGCGGGCGTTCTGCGTCGGGCAGGACCTGCGCGAGCACGCGGCGCTGATCTCGTCCGGCGACCCGGCGCCGCTGTCGACGGTGAAGGAGCACTACAACCCGATCGTCTCCCAGCTGATGACGATGCCGAAGCCGGTGATCGCGGCGATCAACGGGACGGCGGCAGGGGCTGGGCTCGGGCTGGCCTGCGCGTGCGACTTCCGGGTCGGGGCGGCGGGGTCGCGCTACACGACGGCGTTTGCCGGGATCGGGCTGACGGCTGATTCGGGGCTGTCGTGGACGCTGCCGCGGCTGGTCGGCTCGGGGCGGGCTGGGGCCCTGCTGATGCTCGCTGAGCCGTTCACGGCCGAGCAGGCGCTCGAGATGGGCATCCTGAACCTCTGCGTCGCCCCGGAGCAGGTGCTGGTGGTTGCGTCGGAGCTGGCGGCCCGGCTGGCGGCGGGGCCGACGGCGGCCTACGCGGCGATCAAGGAGTCGCTGCTGTACGGCGCGGATGCGTCGCTCCTGGAGACGCTGGCCAAGGAGGACGAGCTGCAGACGCGGGCCGGGGCGACGGAGGACCACGGGGCAGCGGTGTCGTCGTTCCTGGCCAAGACGCCGCCGGTCTTCACCGGCCGCTGAGTCCGAGAACAGTCGTCGCGGCGGCCGTCGGGCCCGATCCGGCCACTGGGGCCTGATCCGGCCCCACCCCCCGCCGGAACCCAGTCCCGCCGGGCTTACCGGACCCTGTGCGCGCCGGCCCAGGCTCGGCGGAGCCGTCCGCCGACGTACACAGTCCGGTAAGGGCAGCCAGGGCGACTGTTGGAGAGGGCATCGGACCATGTGCTCGCTGTAGCGCCGGCCTGATCAGGCCAATCTGGCCGGATCAGGCCAACGTTCTGTGCGACACCACGTGGCGGGCGAAGCGGTTGAGGCTGAACTGGACGCCGAACGCGAAGAGGGGTCTCACGAGGACCCAGCCGATGCGGCCGAGCAGGCCTAGCGGCAGGTCGAGGTCCTCGCGCCAGTGGAACCGGCTGCGGCCGTCGCCGCGCGGCTCGACCTCGAAGGCCCCGGTGCCCCGGACGACGCGGCCGGTGTGGACGACGTGGCAGGCGCGCGGCGGCTGCCAGAGCGTGATCTCCATGGTGTCGAGGAAGCCGAGGCGGCCGATGCCGCTGAACGCCTCGAGCCGGCCCCCGATGCCCTGACCGGCCTGGTGCGTGGGCGTGACGCTGGTGCCGAGCATCCAGTCGCCCTGGGTGGCCCAGTCGATCGCGGCCGCCCAGGTGTCCTCGGGGGGCGCGTCGACGTCGACGAAGAGGGCGAGGGCGGGCACGCGGCTCAGTCTCGGGGCGGGTTGTCCTCGTCGCCAGTCGGTGGCTCGTCGAGGGTCACATCGGCCGGGAGCGGGGCGGTTTCGAGAGGTACGACGGCGACATCGACGGGCGGGCCGGTGGGCGGCTCCACTGGCAGCTCATCGGGCGACTCATCGGGCTCAGCGGGTGGCGGTGGCGGGCTGTCGAGGGGGGGCTCGATCGGTACGACGGGGCCGGACTCCTCGGAGTCGGCCAGGAGTGACGCGACCGGCTCCTCGGCCTCGGGCTCGGCGACAGCCAACGGCTCTGGCTCGGTCGGCTCATCGGGCTCTACCGACGCGGGCTCGGCGGCAACCACCGGCTCTGGCTCGGCCGGCTCGTCGAAGGAATCGAGCGCTTCCGCGGAATCGTGCGGCATGGCCGGCACGAGCGGCTCAGAGACGGCACCAACCGGGTTGAT
>JAWWPK010000169.1:0-3172 GCA_033854925.1 Nocardioidaceae bacterium
TACGGCGTAGGCCACGCTGAAAGGACGATCGGCGGGCGGCTCTAGGCCAGCGACCGCAGTGCGGACGACCTCACTCGCTTCCTGGCTGTGGTTTGTCGACAGGGGCCCCTCGAGAAGGGGGCGCGTCAGATGCGAGAGAGCCGCGAAGGGCTGCTGCATCTGCGACGAAACGCCGGCAGTCGTCAGAATTCGTGCATCACGGCGCCGAGCGCTCGAAATCGCTGCGTCCATCAGAGCGGACTTTCCAACCCCCGCCTCGCCGCGCAGCACCAATGTCCCACCCGCTCCGGGTCGTCCGAACAGAGCATTGACCGCGTCGAGCTCGCGCTCTCGAGCAAAGAGGGCCACACCACCTCCCGGTGAACCACCACCAGTCGCCCGGAGGTCCCCGGATCCCGCCAGACATCGAGTGTTGCACCCCGGGTCCAGGTCGTCACTAGGTGACCCTCAGCCAGCCTTTCGCCTTCGGCAGCCTCCCGCGAGCTGGCCAGCTGACCCACACGAGGAGCAGGTCGGGCGACGCAGCTCAACGGCCGTGCGGCGCCGATTCGCCAAGTCCCAGCAGCGACCCGACCAAGAGGGCCACCCCGGCCGCGGCGCTGACCAGATAGATGATCTCGATGCCGCGCTCTCGCCTGCTTCGTTGGGTCACCCCGACGCTGCGCCAGAACCGAGCGGAGAACCGCTGGGATCGTTGGAGCGCCGCGTACTCGACGGCTGCGACCACGACGGCGACCGCGACCCAACCCCAGGTCCCCCACCACAGCAGTGCGGCAACGACCGGCGCCGCCAGAAGAAGATAGGCGACGATCACCTCAGCAACGTACCCAGATCGGCCCTGAGCCGAACCGTCGATCGCCACAACCGCGTTCTGCGGCTCAAGCTGAGACGTGGGCCGAGGCAACTGCCGGGGTGTGCTGACCCACGACTCGTCGGACCATCGACGGATAGTCGGTGATGATGCCCGAGACGCCGTCGTCGACCAGCCGCTCTGCCTCGGCGCTGGTGTCTTGGTCAGACTGGGCCGGCCAGGCCAGGACGCGGACGTCGGCGCTGGCAGCCGCGTCGACCCTCTTGTCCGTCACCTGGGCCGTTGTCGTGTTCACTGACGTGATCCAGGGCTGGTCCGAGCTCGGCGCAGTGCCGGTCTCGGTGATGAGTCCGACGGGCACCGTCGGTTCGCGGTCGTGGAAGCGCTCGAGCGAGGTCGGGTCGAAGCTGTGGACCCAGACTCGCTGGCTGCTGGTGAACCCGCTGCTGTCGAGGGCGTGTGCGATCTGGGCCTCGTACCCGGGGTACAACGACGGGTTCTTGAGCTCGAGGAGCAAGCCGGTGCGGGTCGGTGCCATGGCGTGCAGAAGCGCGTTCAGGGTGGGGATCTTGGTGCCGGCGTACCGGGGTGCGAACCACTGGCCGGCGTCGAGCCGCCGTACCTGCGCCAGTGTGAAGGATCCGACCGGGTCGTTCTGCAGTGCTGGGTAGACCTGGGCGATGTCGGTGGTGCGGGCGAACGTGGTGTCGTGCACGACGATGAGGTGGCCGTCGCTGGTCCTCTGGACGTCGAACTCCACCATGTCGGCGCCGGCCGACGCCGCGGCTCGCATCGCGGGGAGCGTGTTCTCGGGCGCAGTGCTGCTGTCGCCGCGATGAGCGATGACCAAGGTCCGCCCCTTCAGCAGGCCGGACGGCGCGCGGCTCGAGGAAGCGGCAACGGTCGTCGAGGGTGCAGCGGAAGTGGCGCTGGGTCCGCTGAACAACGCGACCGTGGCGCACAGGGCGACGAACCCGGCGCTCACGGTACGTCGACGCCTCATGCGGCGGCTCGGTCCGCGGTCGCCTCGACAGCCTGACGGCTCGAGGGGTCGGACTCGCTGGGGCCCGGGTCCTGCGTGGTCCGACGGGTGCGCAGATAGGCGATGATGGCCGGCACGACGGAGAGCAGCACGAGTCCGACCACGATCAGCTCCACGTGCGCGGCCACCACAGGTACGCCGCCCAGGAAGTACCCGGCGGCGACGAGCAGCGCCGACCAGAGGAAGCCACCGCCGACGTTGAAGGCCGTGAACCGGCGACGGGGCATCCCTGCCACCCCCGCCACGACCGGTGTGAACGTCCGCACCACCGGGACGAACCTGGCCAGGATGATCGCCTTCGCGCCATGCCGGTCGAAGAAGACGCGCGCTCGCTCCGCGTGCGAGGCACGGAACCAGCGCGAGCTCTCCCTGTTGAACACGCGAGGCCCGAACCGGCGCCCCAGCAGGTAGCCCACCTGATCACCGGCCACACAAGCGACGAAGACCCCGACCACGATCAGCCACACCGGGAGGTGGAGCGCGCCGGCCGCGGAGAGGAGCCCCAGGGTGAACAGCAGGCTGTCACCGGGGAGGAAGAACCCGAGGAGGAGGCCCGTCTCGGCGAAGACGATGGCCATGGCGACGAGCAGGGCGGCAGGTCCGAGGACGGAGAGGAGTGGTGTCAGCGCGATCAACATGAGGGCAGGCTAGGAGCGCGTACCTCACGTCAACCTGAACGGCGGTTGGTCAGGTTGGCGTAAGAAACCGTCCTCCACGGTTGCGGTATGGCACTCGCAACACCGACCCGGATCCAGCCAGTCGGCACTCCCGCCACGGCGGCGCCCAGCCCGCGTCTCGGTCGGTTCGTCTGGCTCGTCGCCGCGCTGGCTGTGCTCGTCCGCCTGCCATTCGCCAACGCACCCGCTGGCGCGGACGAGGCCGGATTCCTCCAGGTGGCGCACCAGTGGGCCCCGGGAGGCGGGTCGCTGTACGGGCACTACTGGGTGGACCGCCCACCACTGCTGATCACGCTGTTCCAGATCGCCGACGTGACCGGAGGCGTGATCCAGCTGCGGTTGCTCGGGTGTCTCGCGGTCGCCGTTGCCGTGCTGCTGAGCGCGCACACGGCCGGACTGCTGGGTGGGCGGCGCGCTGCAACGTGGACAGCCGTGGCGGCGGCCGCGTTGCTGGTCTCCCCACTGATGGGCAGCCTCGAGGTCAACGGCGAGCTCCTCGCCGCACCGTTCGTCGCAGCCGGGCTGACCGCCGTCATCCACGCCGCGCGCTCAACTGATCCACGTCGCGCGATGGTGTTCGCCGGGCTTGCCGGCGCAGCCGGAGTCTGCGCCCTCCTGGTCAAGCAGAACATGGTCGACGTC
>JAWWPK010000170.1:0-10611 GCA_033854925.1 Nocardioidaceae bacterium
GCGGATGAGGTTGGACCGTGGCCCGATGGCGCCGCTCAAGCTGGCGTCCGGCTGCGACCGGCGCTGCACCTTCTGCGCGATCCCCTCCTTCCGCGGCTCGTTCGTGAGCCGGCGGCCCACCGACGTCCTGGACGAGGCGCGGTGGCTGGCCGCCGACGGCGTGCGGGAGCTGTTCCTCGTGAGCGAGAACTCCACGTCGTACGGCAAGGACCTCGGCGACCTCCGGCTGCTCGAGACCCTGCTGCCGGAGCTGGCGTCCATAGAAGGAGTGGAGCGGGTCCGGGTCTCCTACCTCCAGCCAGCCGAGCTGCGCCCCGGGCTGCTCGAGGCGATCGCGACCACGCCGGGCGTCGCGCCCTACTTCGACCTCTCCTTCCAGCACGTCAGCAGCACCGTGCTCCGCCGGATGCGCCGGTTCGGTGACACCGACAGCTTCCTCGGCCTGCTCGACCGGGTCCGCTCCCTCGCCCCCGAGGCCGGGGTCCGCTCGAACGTCATCGTCGGCTTCCCAGGCGAGTCCGAGCAGGACCTCGAGACGCTGTGCGACTTCCTGATCGCCGCGCGGCTCGACGTCGTCGGGGTGTTCGGCTACTCCGACGAGGACGGCACGGAGGCGGCGACGTACGACGACAAGCTCGACGCCGACGAGGTCCGCGCCCGGACCGCCCGCGTCGCCGACCTGGTCGAGGAGCTGACCTCGCAGCGGGCCGAGGAGCGGGTCGGCGAGGAGGTCGTCGTGCTGGTCGAGGACGTCGGTGACGGTGAGGTCGTCGGCCGTACGGCGACGCAGGGCCCGGACGTCGACGGCACCACCTCCCTGGTCGGCGCGGACACCCGGGTTGGTGACCTGGTGCCGGCCGTCGTGGTGAAGAGTGACGGCGTGGACCTGGTGGCGAGCCCGCGGTGACCGAGCCCCGGGCCGCGGCCACGCAGCCGAGCAACCTCAACCTGCCGAACATCCTCACCACGTTGCGGATCGTGCTGGTGCCGTTCTTCGGCGCCGCGCTGCTGATGGACGACGGCCACTCGGTCGCCTGGCGGCTCGCGGCGTTCGTGATCTTCGTGGTCGCGATGATCACCGACAAGATCGACGGGGACATCGCGCGCAAACGGGGCCTGGTCACCGACTTCGGCAAGATCGCCGACCCGATCGCCGACAAGGCGATGACCGGGATGGCCTTCGTAGGCCTGGCCGTGATCTTCGAGAGCCCGTGGTGGTGGGCGGTGACCATCCTGGTGCTGGTCCGGGAGTGGAGCGTGACCCTGCTCCGGCTCTCGGTGCTCAAGAAGGTGGTGATCGCCGCCGACTCGCTCGGGAAGCTGAAGACCACCTTCCAGGTGATCGGGCTGAGCGGCCTGGTGCTGCCACTGCGCGACCCGGACCTCCCGGGCTGGATGGAGACCCCGGGCGACGTCCTCTACTACCTCGCCGTCGTCTTCGTGGCGATCGCGGTGGCGCTCACCGTCGTCTCGGGAGTGCAGTTCTTCCTCGGTGTGTGGCGGCAGCGCGACCAGCTCAGAGGGACCGCGCCGGAGAAGTGATCCTGACCGGGCGTACCCCTCATGGGGACTGTGCCGAGCAGTTTCCGTAGTCAGTTGGGACCACGTTCATAACGGTCTGCGCCTCCCACTTGACGGGCTGCGGATCGTCACCGAGAGTTCATCCACCTGCCCTGCCTCGCGCCTGACAGGAATACATACGGTTGCGTCGCCTCGGGACCGTCAGTTTTTGCCGCCGCCGACTCCGATCGAGAACCTTCCCCCCTCGTTGAAGTCGTCTCACCACCATCGGAGACCCTTCATGCCTGCACCTCGGTCGCATCGCCGCGCCCGCCTCGCTGTTCTCGTCTCGGTCGTCATGGCGATCACCGGATTCCAGTTCTTCCTGGCACCGCAGGCCGCCAACGCGGTCGGCAGCTCTGGCCTGGTGATCAAGGAGGTGTACGGCGCGGGCGGCAACAGCGGCGCTGTGCGCAACGCCGACTTCGTCGAGCTGTACAACCCGCAGGCGTCCGGGCAGTCGACCGCCGGTCTCAGCGTGCAGTACCGGTCTGCCGGCGGTGTGATCGGTGGCACGCAGGCGCTGCCGACGGTCAGCATCCCTCCTGGGGGTCATTACCTGATCCAGATGAGTGCCACAGGTGCCAACGGTGCCGCGCTGCCCACTCCTGACCTGGTAGCCGCGCCCGCCATTGCGATGGCCGCGGGTGGCGGCCAGGTCATCCTCGGCACGGCTGCAAGCTACGGGACGGGCGATCTTGCCGGTGCCGCCAACGTCGTCGACATGGTCGGACAAAACACCGCGACCAGCTTCGAGACCACCGCGGCAGCCAACATCGCCTCGACGACTCAGTCGCTCAACAGGAGCGCCACCGGCACCGACTCGAACAGCAACCTCGCGGACTTCAGCCTGGCGACTCCGACGCCCACGGCCGCCGCGCCTGGCCCGCTGGCTGCGACCAACCCTGGCAACAAGAACGGCGTCGTGGGCACACCGATCAGCGGCTTCAACATGGCCGCGACCGGAGGCACGTCGCCGTACACCTGGACCGACCCGACCAACTCGCTCCCGCCAGGCATCATCGTTTCCGCAGGAGGCGCTGTCTCGGGGACTCCCACCACCGCCAACCCCTACAGCGTCAGCCTGACGGTCACTGACAGCGCGGGCTCGCCAGCCACGGCCATCGCGACCTTCACCTTTACCATCACCAACGCCCTCGTTGTCACCGCGATCAAGGACATCCAGGGCACCGGCACGAGCTCGCCGATGACCGGCCAAAACGTCAATGCCCAGGGTGTGGTGACCGCGTCGTACCCGACCGGTGGCTTCAACGGCTTCTACCTGCAGACCCCCGGCGCGGACACCGCGAACGCGTCCGATGCGATCTTCGTCTACGGCGGCGCGGGCGGCTTCGCCTCGTACCCGGCGATCGGTGCCTCCGTGGACGTGGCCGGCACGGTGACGGAGAACTTCGGCCTCACCGAGCTCACCTCCGCGACCTGGTCGCCGCACGGCTCCAGCCTCGGCACCGTGACCCCGAAGGCCGTGGTCCCGGGCACCGACTGCCCGCTTCCCGGCAACACCTGCGACCTGACGCCCGCACTCGACACCGCCCGTGAGGCGGCCGAGGGCGAGGCGTTCCAGCCGACCGGTCCCTGGACCCTGACCGACGTCTACGACGGCGGGCCCTACTACACCGCCGGCACCAACGGCTCCTCGATGTTCGGTGAGATGGGGGTGGCCGCGGAGAGCACCAAGGCGCTGATCGCGCCGACCGAGGTCTTCGACACCCAGACCCAGGCGGCGGCGCTCGCCGACCGGACGAAGTGGAACAACGCGCACCGGATCGTCATCGACGACGGTTCGAGCACGAACTACACGCTCGCCGCGAACACGGGGCTCCCGTTCCCTTGGTACACCCCCAGCTTCGTCCCGCGCGTCGGTGCGGCGGTCACATTCCCGGCCCCGGCGATCCTGATCAGCGACTTCAGCCAGTGGCGGCTGCTCCCGAGCACCCAGGTCGTGGGTGCCCCGACGGCCACCCAGCCCCAGTTCGCCCAGACCAGGGCGGCCAACGCGACTCCGCAGCCCGTGGGTGGTGACCTGAAGCTCGCCACCTTCAACGTGCTGAACTTCTTCCCGACCGACGGCAACGAGTACGTCGCCCAGGGTGGCGGCAACGCGTGCACCTACTTCACCGACCGGGCGGGCGCGCAGATCACCACCAACTCCTGCGGCAACCCGTCCACCAGCAGTGGCAACGGCCCCCGCGGTGCGGCGAACCCCGCGAACGTGACCCGGCAGCGCGACAAGATCGTCTCGGCGATCAACACCGCCAACGCCGACATCGTCTCGCTCGAGGAGCTGGAGAACTCCGCCAAGTTCGGCAAGAGCCGCGACTTCGCGATCACCCAGCTGGTCAACGCGCTGAACGCGGCGTCGACGCCCGGCAAGTGGGCCTTCGTGCCCTCGCCGACGGGCGCCGACCTGCCGGCCCTGTCCGACGAGGACGTGATCCGCACCGGCTTCATCTACCAGCCGGCGAACGTCGCGCGGGTCGGCGCCTCCAAGATCCTGGTCGGCAGTGCGGCGTTCGCCAATGCGCGTGAGCCGCTGGCCCAGGCGTTCAAGCGGGCCGGCAACGCCAACAGCAGCGCCTTCGCGGTGATCGTCAACCACTTCAAGTCGAAGGGCTCCGGCGTCGACGACGGCACCGGCCAGGGCAACGCGAACCCCGACCGGATCGCTCAGGCCAACGCCCTGGTCAGCTTCGCGAGCCAGTTCCTCACCGACCGCGGACTCACCAAGATGTTCCTGGTGGGCGACTTCAACGCCTACTCGGAGGAGGACCCGGTCCAGGTCCTCGAGGCCAACGGCTACATCGAGAAGAACTCGACGACCGACCCGGACGAGGAGACCTACAACTTCGACGGCCAGATCGGGTCGCTCGACCACGTCTTCGCCAACGCCGCGGCCAACGCTGACGTCACGGGCGCGGACGTGTGGCCGATCAACGGCTACGAGTCCGTCTACTACGAGTACAGCCGCTTCAACTACAACGCGACCCAGCTCTACGACAGCAGTCCGTTCCGGTCCTCCGACCACAGCCCCGAGATCGTGGGCATCACCGCTCCGACGGTCGAGCCGGCGACGCGCGACATCCAGGTCCTGGGCACCAACGACTTCCACGGTCGGCTGGCCAACGACCCGACGGCGGCGACCGCGGGTGCCGCGGTGCTGGCCGGCGCGGTCAAGCAGCTGCGCGCCGAGAACTCCGACACCGTGTTCGCGGCGGCCGGTGACCTGATCGGCGCCTCGACGTTCGAGTCGTTCATCCAGCACGACAAGCCGACCATCGACTCCCTCAACGAGGCGGGCCTCGACGTGTCCTCGGCGGGCAACCACGAGTTCGACCAGGGCAGCAACGACCTGGTCAACCGGGTGATGGCGCCCTACGACGCCGGCACCAACCCGTTCGGTGGCGCCAACTGGCAGTACATCGCTGCCAACGTCCGGAAGAACAGCGACAACAGCCCGCTGATCCCCGAGACGTGGACCAAGACCTTCGGCAGCGTCAAGGTCGGGTTCGTGGGTGCGGTCACCGAGCACCTGCCCGAGCTGGTCTCGCCGGCGGGGATCAGCACGGTGCACGTCGACCCGATCGTGGCCTCGGTCAACGCCGCGGCCAACACGCTCAAGGCCGGCGGCGCCGACGTGATCGTGCTGCTGGTCCATGAGGGCGCGGCTGCCACGGCCTGTGGCGGTGACATGCTCAACCCGACGTCCGACTTCGGGAAGATCGTCACCGGCGTCAACGTCAACATCGACGCGATCATCAGCGGCCACACCCACCTGGCCTACGACTGCGAGTTCGACGTGCCGGGCTGGGCGGGTCGTCCGGTGACCAAGCGTCCGGTGGTCTCGGCCGGCCAGTACGGCATGGCCCTGAACAAGATCGTCTTCAGCGTCGACACCGCGACGGGTCAGGTCCAGGCCGACCCTCACTCGCTGCTGCCGTTGAAGGTGGCGCCTGCGGGTCCGTTCAACTACCCGGTGGACCCGAACACCAAGGCGATCGTCGACGCTGCCATCGCGGCGGCCGGCCCGCTGGGTGCTCAGCCGCTGGGTTCGATCGGCGGTCCGTTCTTCCGCGGCAAGCTGGCGGACGGGACCACCGAGAACCGGGGCACCGAGTCCACGCTGGGCAACCTGGTCGCTGAGGTCCAGAAGTGGGCCACCAGCGGTGCGGAGTCCGGTGCGGCGCAGATCGCGTTCATGAACCCGGGTGGTCTGCGTCAGGACATGGTCGGCACTGGTTCGGGTGCGTTCCCGAGGACGCTGACCTTCAAGCAGGCCGCGGATGTCCAGCCCTTCGCCAACACCCTGGTGAACGAGAAGCTGACGGGTGCGCAGATCAAGACCGTGCTCGAGCAGCAGTGGCAGGCATCCGGTGCGGCGCGTCCGTTCCTGAAGCTGGGCATCTCCAAGGGCTTCACCTACACCTCGACTCCGCCTCCTCCCGGCTCGGCGCCAGGGACGCGGGGCACGGTGACCGGGATGTGGCTCAACGGCGTGGCCATCAACCCGGCCACGACGTACTCGGTGACGGTGAACTCCTTCCTCGCCAGTGGTGGGGACGGGTTCCTGGAGCTGAACAACGGCCTGAACAAGCAGGACACGGGCAAGACCGACCTGCAGGGCATGGTCGACTACATGGCCGCCTTCGGGAGCGGTGCGAACCACGTCGACCCCGACTACAAGCAGGAGGGCGTGAACGTCGCGTTCCCGGTGGCAGCACCGGCCGGCTACGCGCCCGGTGACCATGTGGTCTTCACCATCTCGGGCTGGTCGATGACCAACGCGCTGGACCTCAAGGACACCGCGGTCACCGTCAACACCGGGGGTGCCGGCGGCACCACGATCGGTACGGCGACGCTGAACAACGCGGCCCAGGCCACGCTGCCCGGCTTCGACGTGACCGGCACGGCGACCGTCGACGTCGTGGTCCCGGCAGCGACGCTGCCCGGTCCGCTGACGCTGACCCTGGTCGGTCCGACCACCGGCACGGAGTCGCAGGTGACGGTGAACGCGATCCAGGCGGGCACCACGCAGGTGACGGCTGCCGACTTCAGCGTGGAGTACGGCCAGCCGGCACCGATCCCGGTGACCGTCACCGGACCGGGGCTCATCCCGACCGGCACCGTCGACCTGAAGGACGCGACCACGAACGCCACGGTCGCGACCGGAACGCTCGACGCAGCTGGCAAGGTCACCCTCACCGTCCCGGCGCTGACCTACCCGGTCGGCCAGGTGACGCTGAAGTCGGTCTACAACGGCGATGCCCAGCACACCACGTCGGAGAAGACGCTGACGCTCACCACGACGAAGGCGGCGTCGACGACCGCCGCGGGTGACACCGCGATGACGTACGGCCAGACCGCCGGAGTCACGGTGAACGTGGGTGCCGCGGCCGGAGTCGACGTGAGCGGGACGGTGACCGTCATGGACGGCGCCACCACGCTGGCCAGTGCGCCGGTCGTCGGTGGAGTCGCCAACGTGACGCTGCCGGCCAAGTCGCTGGAGCCCGGGACCGCGACGCTCACCGCGTCGTACTCCGGCAACGCCAACGTCAATACCAGCGAGGACACCTTCACGGTCACCACCGCGAAGGCACCGTCGACGGTCGTGGCGCCGGATGTTGCCGTGGCCCCGGGTGGCAACGGCAGCGTGACCGTCACGGTCACCGCGGCCGGGGTCGTGCCGACCGGCACGGTCACCGTGAAGAACGGCGCCACGCCGCTCGGCGCGGCCCCGCTGCTCGGTGGGGAGGCTCAGCTGAACCTGCCGGCGGTCCCGAACGGGACGGTGCTCACCGCCGAGTACGCCGGCGACGACCACGTGCTTCCGGGCTCGGACAGCTTCACGGTCACCTGCTGCGGCAAGTCCTCGCCGGTCCTGGCGATCTCGGACCTGTCGATGGAGTACGGCCAGGCCAGGACGGCGACGCTGACGGTCTCCGGCTCACCCGGCGGCTCGGCAACCGGCACGGCCACGCTCAAGAACGGCGGGGTCGTCATGGGCACCGTCCAGGTCTCGGGTGGGGTGGCGCTGTTCACCATCCCGGCCGGGTCGCTACCGGTGGGCGGCACGGTGCTGACCGCGGAGTACTCCGGTGACGCCAACCTCCTTCCGGGCGCGAAGGCCTTCACCGTGACCGTGACCAAGGCATCGTCCACGGTCACGGCCAAGGTGAAGCCGAAGCACCCGAAGGTGGGCCACAAGGTCAAGCTGAAGGTCACGGTCGTCGGCGCCAACGGAGTCCAGGCCGCCGGCCAGGTCACCGTGAAGCTCAGCGGCAAGACCTTCACCGGCACCCTGAAGAACGGCCACGTGACGATGGACGTGGGCAGCCTGGGCAAGGCGATCGTCAAGGCGATCGTCGTCTACTCGGGCAGCTCCACCGTGGCCGCCAGTCAGACCACGGTGAAGATCAAGGCCTCGTAGTCTGATCCGAGCCAGGGGCCGGGAGTGGCGAGAGCCGCTCCCGGCCCTCGGTCTGTTCTCGAGGCCCTCGGCCCGATAGTCCCTGACGATCGTGCAGCCGACACGCCGTACGAGCCGCCGGAACGTCAGGGACTATCCCGCCGGCCGGGCATCGGCGGCAGCGAGCTGGAAGGCCGCCTGCACCAGGGCCAGGTGGCTGAAGGCCTGCGGGAAGTTGCCCACCATCCGCTGCCGGACCGGGTCGTACTCCTCGGACAGGAGCCCGACGTCGTTGCGGAGCCCGACCAGCCGGTCGAAGAGGGCATGCGCCTCGTCCGTGCGGCCCGCCGCGGCGTACGCCGAGACCAGCCAGAACGAACAGGGGAGGAACGGGCTCTCGTCGCCGGGGATGCCGTCCACGCCGGTCTCGGTGCGGTAGCGCAGCACCAAACCCTCGTAGAGGAGGTCCTCCTCGACGGCCTTGATGGTGCCGAGCATCCGCGGGTCGTCGCCGTCCACGAAGCCGACCACCGGCAGCAGCAGCAGGGAAGCGTCCACCGCGGTCGTGCCGTAGTGCTGCACGAAGGTGCCGCGCTCGGCGTCGTACCCCTTCTCGAACACCTCCTCGCGCACCTGGTCGCGGAGCGCCCGCCACTCGTCGAGCGGCCCCGGGAGGTCGTACTCCTCGATGGCGCCGACCGCCCGGTCGAAGGCCACCCAGGTCATCACCCGCGAGTGGGTGAACGACTGCGGCTCGCCGCGGATCTCCCACAGCCCGTGGTCCGGGTCCTGCCAGCGGGTGGCCATCTCCGCGACCAGCGCGCGCTGCAGCGACCACGCCGCGTCGTGGGGCATGCGCTCGGCGCGGCGCACGTTGTCGAGGGCGTGCATCACCTCACCGAGTACGTCGTGCTGGGACTGATCCACCGCGCCGTTGCCGATCCGGACCGGCCGTGAGTCGGCGTACCCGGGCAGGTGGTCGAGAGTGACCTCGGGCAGCCGCCGGGACCCGTCGACGGCGTAGAGGATCTGCATCTCGGCGGGATCGCTGGCGATGGTGCGCAGCAGCCAGTCCCGCCAGAAGTCGGCCTCCTCGGTGTAGCCGGCCTGCACCAGGGAGTCGAGGGTGAGTGCGGAGTCGCGGAGCCAGCAGTAGCGGTAGTCCCAGTTGCGCTCGCCGCCGAAGTCCTCGGGCAGCGACGTGGTCGGCGCGGCGATGATGCCGCCGGTCACCGCGTCGGTCATCAGCCGGAGGGTGAGCAGCGAGCGGCGCACGACGTCGGCGTGCGGTACGTCGGAGGTGGCCCGGCTCGCCCACTCCTCGTCCTCGGCCACGGAGGTGTCGACGTGGCCGGGCGTGAGGCCGAGACCGGAAGGTTCGGCGTACGACGGGAACCAGGTCATCGAGAACACCAGCTCGTCGCCCTCGGAGACGTCGAACTCGTCGTTGTGGGAGTGGTCGCTGGCGACCGGCAGCCGGGTGCCGCGGAGCACCAGCTGGTCCGGGCCGCCGATGGCCGTGATCACCTGCTCGCCGTCGATCGTCATCCGGCGCACCCACGGCCGGACCAGGCCGTAGTCCAGCCGGACCCGCCACTCGTGCCGCATCCGGACGGTCCCGCGGACCCCGGTGAGCTTGCGGACCAGGTCGGAGCGGCCGTCGCGGCGCGGCATCAGGTCCGTCAGCGTGACCACGCCGTCGCTGGTCGTGAACGTCGTCTCGAGGACCGTCGAGTCGCCGACGTAGCGGCGCTCGGTCGTGTAGCGGTCGTCGGGAACCAGCTGCCAGTGGCCGTGGTCGTCGGTGCCGAGCAGCCCGGCCAGGCACGCCGCGGAGTCGAATCGAGGAAGGCAGAGCCAGTCCACCGAGCCGTTCTTCCCGATCAGCGCCGCCGTCCGCCGGTCGCCGATCATCGCGTAGTCCTCGATCGGCAGCGCCATGGGACGACGGTACTGACGTGATCCCGCCTCGGGACTCGAGCACCGCTCAGCGAGCCTGTCGAGATGTCCGCAGGGTCGGCTCCCAGCCTTCGCTGCGGCGGCTTCGACAGGCTCGACCAGCGGTGGTCGAGTCGGGCGATGGGCTCCGGACCTAGAGTCGAGGCATGGAGCAGGCGGCCCGGGTGCACGCGCTGTTGCAGGAGCGGGGCGAGACCGTGGCCACGGCGGAGTCGCTGACCGGGGGACGGCTGGCTGCAGCCCTCACCGGCGTACCGGGCGCGTCCAAGAGCTACGTCGGGGGCGTCGTCGCCTATGCGACCTCGGTCAAGCTGGAGGTGCTCGGCGTACCGGCGTCCCTGGTGGAGCGGTACGGCGTCATTTCCGCCGAGTGCGCGCTTGCCATGGCCCGTGGTGCCGCTGGGCTCTTGGGGGCGACCTGGGGGATTGGGACGACGGGGGTGGCCGGCCCCGACGGGCAGGACGGGCACCCGCCGGGGACCGTGCACGTTGGGCTGGTCGGGCCTGGCGGGTCGACCGCCCTCGCCCTGGAGCTGCTGGGCGGCAGGGAGGCGATCCAGGATCGCACCTGCGTGGAGGCGCTGTCGGCGCTCGCAGGCATGCTTTCCACCGGTAGCCCGGGATGAGCCACGGGAAGATGCGGGGCTCGGGTAGCGTTGCACCCGGAG
>JAWWPK010000171.1:0-3122 GCA_033854925.1 Nocardioidaceae bacterium
ACACCTCGCAGGCTGACAGGAGCAGGTGCTAGTGAAGCCTGGCGAGGTTTCGAGACGGTCGCGGAGCGACCTCCTCAACCACCGGGGGTTGAGGAAGGCGCCCGGCGCCTGTCTCGAAACCACATGAGCAAGGCTGGGACGCACGCGCAGCGGGTTCAGTCCCGCTCGACCTCTAGCACCGGCGCCGGAAGGCCTTTCGAGAGCACCTCGCGCACCTCATGCACCGGCCGCCACCGGTCGTGCAGGGTGGTGAGCAGTGAGATCAGGCTCAGGAAGAACAGCGTGTCGTAGCCGTCCAGCCGTGCGTTGTGCCGGCCCAGCAGCGGGTCGGCGACCAGGACCAGACCGATGTTCATCAGGAGCCGGGCGGCGAACGCGAGCCACAGCGAGCGGATCGTCCAGTGCCGGCGGGCCGCGGCCAGGGTGATGCCCGAGTTGACCACGACCACCGCGGCCACACCGATGAAGACGTCGGTGGTCGAGCCGGTGAAGTCCGGCAGCATCTGCGAGAAGATCACCGAGACCAGGCCGACCTGCATCACCTTCTCGAGCGTGCCCGCGGACAGGATCGCGTCGTACCTCATCCGCCACGCGTCCTGCTCCTCCGGCTCGTCGATCGCCTCCGGGAGCGGCTCGGGCCGGAACTTCCACGACCAGTCCGGCTCCCAGAGTCGCGGGCGCACCAGCTTGTTGAACGCCACCACGAGGCCCAGCAGTACGACGATGAGCAGCCCGATGATCCAGTGGTGCCGACCGATCTCGTCGGTCACGTCGAGCTGGGCCACGTGCAGCCAGTACTCCTGCGGCAGCTTGACGACCACCCAGATCAGGGCGGCCACACTCAGCCACCAGCCGACGAGCAGGTGCACGGGCTGCCATCTCGAGCGGATGGTCTCGTAGGTGATGAAGAAGTACTCGAAGACGTTGGGGAAGACCAGCAGCAGCGCCCGGACATGCGTGAGCTCGAAGAGGAGCGCGCCGACGAGGCGGTAGAAGTAGAGGAACCACCCGATGCGGAACGCCGGCATGCTCTCCCAGTTGCGCAGCGTCGACAGGTAGGCCATGGACAGGTAGAAGACGTCCATCGCCTTGTCGTAGGACTGGTAGTTGGGCGGGTCGTGGCCGAAGGCCTGGAAGATGGTCTGGTCGACGCCGTCGATGATCAGGCAGGCGACGATGGCCGGCAGCGGGTAGAACGGGATGGCCAGCGGGAGCAGGAACCGGGTGCCGACAACTGCGACGAAGACCAGCGTCGTCGCGGTGTCCATGGCGACATCTTGCTCCAAACCCCGAGCGCCGCACCGCTAGCGTGACGCCGTGCTGACCGTGAGGCTCGGGGGACACGAGATCGCCTACGAACGCGTGGGCGCCGGGCCGCCACTGGTTCTGGTCCACGGAGCAGCGGAGGATCATCGGACCTGGCGGTTCCAGCGCGACAACCTGGCCGAGGCCGCGACGGTGGTGGCCTGGGACGAACCTGGCTGTGGCCGCTCCGACGACCCGCCCGCGGACGTGGACCTGGCCGGCCTTGCCCTCGGCCTGGCGGCGGTGGTCGAGACCGTCGGCCCGGCGCACGTCCTCGGCTTCTCGTGGGGCGGCACGATCGTGCTGGAACTCTGGCGGCAGCGGCCCGACCTGGTCGTCTCGCTGGTGCTCGCGGACACGTACGCCGGGTGGCGCGGCTCGCTTCCGGCCGAGGAGGTCACCACCCGAGTTGCCGCGGTCACCGCTGCGCTCGACGCTGATCGGCCCGACCCGTCGGTCTCCGGCCTGTTCGCCAGTACGCCGCCCCCCGAGGCTGCCGCGCTGCTGGCCGAGATGGCAGCGGACGTGCGACCACCGACGCTGCGCCGCTCCCTGGCGCTCATGGCGGACGCGGACCTTAGTGACGTGCTACCCACCGTCGACGTGCCGACGCTGCTGCTGTGGGGCGAGCGGGACGTCCGGTCACCCCGACCGGTCGCCGAGGCATTCGCGGCCGCGATCCCCGGGGCACGACTCGAGTGGATCCTGCGAGCCGGTCACGCCGCCCACCTCGAACGGCCGGAGGCCTTCACGGCCGCCGTGCGCGCCCACGTGACGCAGCGCTAGCTAGCGACCCCTCCACACCGGGTCCCGCTTCTCGGCGAACGCGCGGGCGCCCTCCTGCGCGTCCTCGGAGACGAAGACGGGCCCCATCAGCTCGGCCTGCTTCTGCCAGCCCTCGTCGAAGGTCCAGTCCGGCGCGGAGCGGGCGATCTGCTTGGTCACCGCGACGGCCAGCGGACCGTTGGCCGCCACCTCACGGGCGAGGGCCACCGCCGCGTCGAGCGCCGTACCGGAGGGCACGACGCGGTTGACCAGGCCGAGCTCCGCTGCCCGCGCGGCGGTGATCGGCTCACCGGTCAGCAGCATCTCCATCGCGATGGCGAGCGGGATCCGCTGCGGCAGGTGGATGGCCGCGCCGGCACCGGCGACCAGCGCCCGCTTCACCTCCGGTACGCCGAGCCTGGCGTCCTCGGCGGCCACCACCAGGTCGCAGGCCAGCACCAGCTCGAAGCCGCCGGCCACGGCGTACCCCTCGATGGCGGCGACCAGCGGCTTGCGCGGCGGCCGCTCGGTGAGCCCGCCCAGCCCGCGTCCCTCGATGATCGGTACGTCGCCGGAGAGGAACCCCTTCAGGTCCATCCCGGAGGAGAAGAACCCACCGCCACCGGTCAGCACGCCCACCCGCAACCCGTCCTCGCCGTCGAGCCGGTCGAGCGCGGCCGCGATGCCGCGAGCTACGTCGCCGTTGATCGCGTTGCGCGCCTCGGGGCGGTTGATCGTGATCACCAGGACGCCGTCGCGCTCCTCGGTGAGGACAGCCTCGTCGGTCATTTCTTCCTCTCGGTTCAGTACTTGCGGCAGTCGTAGGGTGCCTGTCCCTTGGCGCCGTCGTCGACCCACTCGCGGTAGGTCTGCAGCGTGTCGCCGGTGCAGTCGGTGCCGGAGCGCCCAAGTCCGGAGTACGCCGCCGCCGGCAGCGCCGCCGGGGCGACGAACAGCACGGCGAGCAGCGCGGCTCTGCCCCGGCCGCCTCCCCACCGCGCCAGGGCCAGGGTCGCCAGCGCGAGCCCGACCAGCCACCCGCCGGGGACCAG
>JAWWPK010000172.1:0-9296 GCA_033854925.1 Nocardioidaceae bacterium
TGTCCGCGCGGGCCTTCTCGAAGGCGAGGGAGACCGTCACGCCTGCTGGGCCGTCTTCTGGCCAAGCCCGAACCACTCGCGGGCGGTCTCCATGTCCTTGTCGCCGCGGCCGGAGAGGTTGACCAGCACCAGCCCCTCGGGGCCGAGCTCGCGCGCCACGTCGAAGGCGCCGGCCAGGGCGTGCGCGGACTCGATGGCGCAGATGATCCCCTCGGTCCGGGCCAGCAATGCCAGCGCGTCCATGGCCTGCGCATCGGTGATCGGCAGGTAGTCGGCGCGGCCGCTCTTGGCCAGGTGCGCGTGCTGGGGGCCGACGCCCGGGTAGTCGAGACCGGCCGAGATCGAGTGCGACTCGATGGTCTGGCCGTCCTCGTCCTGGAGCACGAAGGTGCGGGCGCCGTGCAGCACGCCGCTGTCGCCGGCGGTGATGGTCGCGGCGTGCCGGCCGGTCTCGACACCGTCGCCGCCGGGCTCGAAGCCGTAGATGCGGACGTCGGGGTCGCCGAGGAACGCCGTGAACAGCCCGATCGCGTTGGAGCCGCCGCCGACGCAGGCGGCGATCGCGTCCGGAAGCCGGCCGGTCAGCTCGAGGCACTGCGCCCGCGCCTCGTCGCCGATGCCGCGGGTGAAGTCGCGGACCATGGTCGGAAACGGGTGCGGGCCGGCGGCGGTGCCGAAGAGGTAGGCCGTGTGGTCGACGGTGCTGACCCAGTCGCGCAGCGCCTCGTTGATGGCGTCCTTGAGGGTGGCGCTGCCGGAGTCGACCGGCACCACCTTCGCGCCGAGCAGCTCCATGCGCGCCACGTTGAGCGCCTGCCGCCTGGTGTCGACCGAACCCATGTAGACCGTGCAGTCGAGGCCGAAGTACGCCGCCGCGGTGGCGCTCGCGACGCCGTGCTGGCCGGCGCCGGTCTCGGCGATCACCCGGTGCTTGCCCATCCGGGTCGTGAGCAGCGCCTGTCCGAGCACGTTGCGGATCTTGTGGGCGCCGGTGTGGTTGAGGTCCTCGCGCTTGAGGAGGATCCGAGCACCGCCGACCTTCGCGCTGAGCCGGGGGGCGTCGTAGAGCAGGCTCGGGACTCCGGCGTACTCCCGCAGGATGGTGTCGAAGTCGGCGATGAACACCGGGTCGGCCATCGCCTCCTGCCAGGCAGCGGTCAGCTCGTCGAGCGCGGCGACCAGCGCCTCGGGCATGAACCGGCCACCGAAGTCGCCGAACCAGCCGTGGTCGTCGGCCTCGAACTGCGTCACGTCGGTGCTCACGTGAGGCCCGTCATCGCGCGGACGGCGCCCTCGGGGTCGCCGTCCTTGACCAGCGCCTCGCCGACCAGCACCGCGGCGGCGCCCTCGGCGACGTACCGCTTGACGTCGTCCGGGCTCGAGATTCCGGACTCGGCCACCAGCACCCGGCCCGCGGGCACCAGTGGAGCCAGCCTGCCGAACGTGCCGGCGTCGACGTCGAGGGTCTTGAGGTTGCGGGCGTTGACGCCCACGAGCTCGGAGCCGAGGGCGACCGCGCGTGCGGTCTCGGGCTCGTCGTGCACCTCGACCAGCACGGTCATCCCGAGCTCGCGGGCCTGGTCGTGCAGCCGGCGGAGCAGGTCGTCGTCGAGGGCGGCGACGATCAGGAGGACGAGGTCCGCACCGGCGGCGCGGGCCTCGAGCACCTGGTAGGGCTCGACCGTGAAGTCCTTGCGCAGCAGCGGAACGTCGACCGCCGCGCGGACCGTGCGGAGGTCGTCGAGGCTGCCCGAGAACCGGCGCTCCTCGGTGAGCACGCTGATCACCGCGGCACCACCGGCGGCGTAGTGACGCGCGAGGACGGCGGGATCGGCGATCTCGGCGAGGTCTCCCTTGCTCGGGCTGCGTCTCTTCACCTCGGCGATCACACTCGAGCCCGGGCCGCGCAGCGCGGGCATGGGGTCGCGCGCCGGGTCGACGTCGGCGAGCGCCGCGCGCAGGTCCGCCTCGCTGGCGACGGTCCGGCGTCGGGCGAGGTCGATGCGCACGCCCGCGACGATGTCGTCGAGCACGGACATGCGGCACTCCCCTCTTGGCCTGCGTCTCGGAACCGGGCGCGAGACGGCTGTTGGGATCAAGTCTGTCATTGGTGTTTTCAGGGCAGCGGTCGGCGGTAGGGTCCCGAGCACTTGGCCGGGCACAACAGTCCGGCCCGAACCGTAGGGAGCCACGCTCGTGAGCTACGACAACCCGCCCCCGCCCCCACCGCCGCAGTACGGCGCGCCCATGCCCGGCGCCGCGGGCGGCACCAACAAGAAGGCGATCTGGTCGCTCGTGCTGGGCATCGTTGGCCTGGTCTGCTGCGGCTTCATCGCCGGCATCCCCGCGGTCATCCTGGGCAACATCGCCAAGAAGGAGATCGCCACCAGTGGCGAAGGCGGCCGCGGCATGGCCACCGCCGGTCTCGTGCTGGGCATCATCGCCTGTGTCTGGGGCGTGATCTACCTGATCCTGGCCGCGACTGGCTCGATCAACTTCGGCTTCTCCACCAGCTGAGGCAATGATCAGGGCGCCAGCCAGGCGCCCATCGCGGTGTTGCGCAGCACGGTGAAGATCACCGCCACCGCGACGAGAGCGATCACCGCAGGCCGCAGCCGCTGCCACGCCAGGTGGCGGCTGTGGCCCTGCCATCGGTCCGCCGCCCAGATCCCGAGCAGCACGATCGCCACCGGGATCATCAGGGTGACCAGGATGTTGCTGGACAGCGCGGCGCCCACATGGCCGTTGGTCAGGTCGTTGACCGCCCGCAGGCCGCCGCAGCCGGGGCAGTAGAGACCGGTGGTCGCGTTGAACGGGCAGAGCCCCCACGAACCGTGCTGATGGGGATCGCGCAGGTGCAGTGCGAGCGTCGCCAGGGCGAGCCCACCGATGGTGGCGGCCGGCGCGACCATCCGGCGACCGCGGGTGGCGGGCGGCTCGGGGTGCGCGAAGACGACGCTCACGTGGTCACCGGCTGCCGGTCACGGGTCAGTGGTCGCCCATGCCGAGGCGGTCCATGACCACGAACACCACGCCGGCGGCGACCGTGATCGCGACGCCCACCCAGAAGACGGGGTAGCTCACGGGCGTGAACATCAGCCCGACGCCTCCGACGGTGAAGCCCACCAGCCCCACGACGACGGCGGTCCAGGCGGCCGGGGTGTTCCCGTGGTGCGCTGACATGTTGGGAAGTGTATTGGTGTGTCAGGCCGTCGGGTCGCGACCCTCGTCCATCGCCTTCCAGAGGTCGAGGTTCTCCCGCTCCTCGGGCTCCGGCTCAGGCTCGGGTGCCGCGCCCGCCGGTGCGTCGTACCGGCGGCCCATCTCGGGCCAGCCGGGCACCAGGCGTACGGCGGCGAGCGTGGTCAGCAGCGTCAGGAGCGTTGCGACCGCCGCCACCCAGTACCAGCCGACCAGCCCGACGTCTGGATGGCTGACCCCCAGGTCGTGATAGGCCGCGCGGACGTGGTCTGGCGCAGTCAAGGCGCCGACCACCGCCGCCACCGCGAGCCCCAGCGAGGCGAGCACGGCCAGCACCGAGACGACGCGGCGCACCAGCCCGCGGGTCACCAGCAGCACGCCCCAGCAGGCGAGCACCACCAGCGAGAGCGCACTGGCCGCCGGCACCTTGCCGGCCTCGACGGTGGCGGACAGCTCGCCGAGGCCGCCCGGCGCGGTGCCGTGCGCCCACGGCTGACGGCCCGCGACCGCCGCCAGCACCGCGGACGCGAGCCCGGCACCCACCACGGCGCCGAACGTGCGGCGCGGCTCAGCCACGCGCAGGCTGCTCCCCGAGCAGCACGTCGGCGTCGAAACAGCTGCGTTCCCCCGTGTGGCAGGCCGGCCCCTCCTGGTCGACGGTGACCAGCAGCGCGTCGCCGTCGCAGTCGAGCCGGACCTCGCGCACCCACTGCCGGTGCCCGGAGGTCTCGCCCTTGACCCAGTACTCCTGGCGGCTCCGGCTCCAGTACGTCGCCCGTCCGGTGGTCAGCGTCCGGGCCAGCGCCTCGTCGTCCATCCAGCCGAGCATCAGCACCTCACCGGTGCCGTGCTGCTGGACGACGGCCGGGACCAGGCCGTCGGCCGAGCGCTTGAGCCGCGCGGCGACGGCGGGGTCGAGGGTGGACGAGTCGGTCACCGCTCCATTGTCCCCGGAGCCGGTCAGGCGCCGAGGCTGGCCTCGACGTACGCGACGATCTTGCTCAGCGGCGTGCCCTTCACGAGGTAGCCGTCGGCACCCCCGTCGAGCACCTGCTCGCGCACCGCCCCGGCGAAGGCGGACAGCACGATGATCCGCGCGTCGGGGACCAGCTTGCGGATGATCGGCAGGGCCTCGATGCCGTCCATGACCGGCATGGCCAGGTCGAGCAGGACCACGTCCGGCCGTTCCGCGCGGACCACCTCGACCCCGGCCTGCCCGTCGCCGGCCTCGCCAACGACGTTCATCCCGCTGCGGGTGAGCACGAGGGACAGCATCTCCCGGATGTCGCGGGTGTCGTCGATGACGACCGCGCGCACCGGCCGGTCACGGGCGACCCCAACCATGCTCACCTCCCGAAACGCCGACCCGACCTTGCACGGTGACACGGGCGGCGGTGCCGCGCAGCGGTCTGACCGAACTGTGCCCAACCTGTGCAGGCGTGGTGGAGAACTCTTCAGCCGATGTCTAGACGGCTCATCGGCTCGGACCCTGCTGCGCCATCCAGGAGGCGTGCAACCCGGCGTAGACGCTGTCGGGCTGGGCCACGAGCTCGGCGTGCGGGCCACGCTGGACGATCCGGCCGCGGTCGACGACCACGACCTCGTCGGCGGACTCGGCGGTCGACATCCGGTGGGCGATGGTCACCGAGGTGCGTCCGGTCATCAGCCGCTCGAGGGCGCGGCCGATCCGCATCTCGAGCTGCGGGTCCACGGCACTGGTGGCCTCGTCGAGGACCAGCAGGTCGGGGTCCGCGAGGTGGGCTCGGAGCAGCGCCACGAGCTGGCGCTCACCGGCCGACAGCGACTCGCCCCGCTGGCCGACCCGGGTGTCGAGCCCCGCCGGCAGGGTCGCCAGCCAGTCCCCCAGGCCGAGCTCGGCCGCGCTGGCGCGGATCTCGTCCTCGGTCGCGTCGAGCTTCCCGTAACGCACGTTGGCGGCGATGGTGTCGTCGAACAGGAACCCCTCCTGGGGCACCAGCACGACGCTGCGGCGCAGCGACTCCTGGGCGATCCGGCGGACGTCGAGGCCATCGAGCAGGACCGCTCCTTCGACTGGATCCATCAGCCGGGTGAGCAGCTTGGCTACGGTGGACTTGCCGGAGCCGGTCTCGCCGACGACCGCGACCCGGCGGCCCGAGTCGATGACGAGGTCGATGTCGTGGAGCACGGGCGGGCCGCTGGGGTAGGCGAACGAGACGTGGTCGAAGCGCACGTCGATCGGGCCGCGCGGCAGCGCCTCACCGTCCGCGCCCGGGTCGACCAGGTCGGCCGGCGTCTCGAGGATGCCGATGACCCGGCGCCAGCCGGCGATGGCGTTCTGGGCGTCGGTGAGGATCTGGGTGCCCATCTGCACCGGCCCGACGAAGAGCGTCACGAGGAACGCGAACGCCAGCACGGTGCCCGCGGTCATGTTGGTCGTGAAGCCAAGCCAGACGCCGATGATGATCACGCCGGCATTGGCCAGGCCCGCGGAGATACCGCCCAGCGAGAACGACACGACCGTGAACCGCTGCGCCGTCGTCGAGGCAGCCCTGAACTGGTCGATCGCATCGTCGATGCGGGCCTGGGTGCGGCCCTCGACGGCGTAGGAGCGGACCACCGCAGCACCGACCACCGGCTCGGAGACCGCGGCGAGCATCGCGCCCATCTGGCGCCGCACCACGCCGTAGGCGGCGGAGAGCTTGCGCTGGAAGTAGCGCAGCGAGAGGAACAGCGGCGCAAAGGCCACCCAGACCACGAGCGCGAGCTGCCAGCTGTAGACGAGCATCACGATGGTCGCGATCAGCACCTGACCTGCGCTGATGATGAAGAACAGGCCGCCGAACACCAGGAACTGGCTGACCTGGTCGACGTCGCTCGTCACCCGGGAGACCAGCGCGCCGCGGCGCTCGGTGTTCTGGGTGAGCAGCGGCAGGTCGTGGACGTGGCGGAACGCCTTGATGCGGAGCGTTGCCAGGCCGCGCTCGGAGGTCGTGAACAGCCGACTGGTCATGAAGTACGACGCCACGCTGGTCACCGCGATCGCGGCGGCGGCGACCACGCCCATCAGGACCGTGAACGAGACGTCCGGGCCGCCGCTGCCGGCCAGACCGTGGTCGAGGGTCTGCTGGACCACGATCGGCACGATCACCTGGCCCAGTGAGGCGACGACGGCCAGGGCCAGCGTGCCCCGGATCCCTTCGGTGAGCTCTGGGCTGACCGCCATACCGCGGCGGATCGTGTCGAGGGCGGCGATGTCCTCGCCGGAGTCCATCACCGTGCCCGCGTCGGCCAGGGTCGTCATCGCGACCCCTCCCCTGCCAGCTCGTCGAGCTCGATGGGATCGCACTCCGGGTGGTCGCCGTGCTCGTAGGCGTTGACCAGCCGGGCGTAGGACGGGGAGCGGGCCAGCAGCTCGGCGTGCGTCCCCCGGTCGACGATCCGGCCGTCCTGGAGGTGCACGACCTCGTCGGCCAGGGCGATGGTCGCCTTGCGGTAGGCGACCACCACGAGCGTCGCGTCCGTCTTCCCCCCGAGCTGACCGTCGCGCAGGGCGGCCAGGATCCGAGCCTCGACCTCGGGGTCGACCGCCGAGGTGGCGTCGTCGAGCACCAGCAGGCGGGGCTGGCGCACCAGGGCCCGGGCCAGTGAGATGCGCTGGCGCTGGCCTCCGGAGAGCGAGGTCCCGCGCTCGCCGAGCTTGGTGTCCAGCCCCTTGGGCAGCGCGGCCACGAAGCCGTCGGCCTGAGCGGCCCGGAGCGCGGCCCACACCTGCTCGTCGGAGACGTCGGCACCCAGCGTGACGTTGCCCCGCACGTCGTCGTCGAACAGGAACGCCGTCTGGGGCACGAGCGACTCGACGCCGGACAGCTGGCCCCGGTCCAGGTCGCGCAGGTCGACGCCGTCGACCAGGATCCGGCCGCGGTCGGGGTCGACCAGCCGGGCGAGCAGCGCCGTGAGCGTGCTCTTGCCGGAGGCCGTCGCGCCCACGATCGCGACGGTGCGGCCCGGCTCGACGGTGAAGTCGACGTCGTCGAGCAGCACCTGGCCCGGCACGTAGGAGTAGCCGAGGTGCTCGACCTCGAGCCGAGCGCCGCGAGCGCCTGTGGGGGCCGGAGTCGCGCCGTAGGGGATCTCGCCGGTGGCCTCGACCACCCGGCTCACCCTGCGGAAGCCGACCACGCTGCGCGGGAACTCGCCGAGCAGCCAGCCGATCGATCGGATCGGGAACGAGACGATCGTGAGCAGGTAGGCGACGGTGACCACGTCGCCGGCGACCGTGGCACCACTGAGCACCCGGCTCACGCCGACCGCGAGCACGACCAGGACACCGAGGTTGGGCACCGCGGCCAGGGTCGGGTCGAACGCCGCCCGGATCCGGCCGGCGCGGATGTTGACGTCGCGCAGCTCGCGAGCCTTGGCGGCGAACCGGTCGGTCTCCTCACCCTCACGACCCAGCGTCTTGACCACCATCGCGCCGTCGAAGGACTCGTGTGCGATCTCGCTGACCTCGGCACGCAGCTCCTGGGCCCGCGTCATCAGCGGCGAGGCGAGCCGCTGGTAGGCGAGGTTGGCGACGATCACCGCTGGGAAGACGAGCAGCCCCACGACCGCCAGCACGACGTCGGCGATGAACATCTGCACGACCGCGATCACCATCATCGCGACCGTGCCGACCGCCATCGGCAGCGGCGCGATGGGTCCCCACGCGGCCTCGACGTCGGAGTTGGCGTTGGACAGCAGCTCCCCGGTCGGGTGGCGCTGGTGCCACTCCATCGGGAGCGAGAGGTATTGGCGGGTGACCGCGCGGCGGCTGTGCGCCTGCATGCGGTACTGCATGACGCCGGCGCCGAGCCGTCGGGCCACGATGCCGACAGCGCGCAGCAGCGCCACCCCGAGGAACAGCGCCAGCACGGCGACCAGAAGCCCGCTGTCGATCTCGCCGTTCTTGAACGCCGGGAGCACCACGTGCTGGGTCGACCAGCCGAGCACCCACGCGTCGGCGACGGTCAGCGCACCGAAGAGCAGGCTGCCGATCGTGGACAGCGTGAACACCCAGGGCTCGCGCTTGATGGCGACCCAGATGACCCGGAACCCCTCGACGGTGGTGGCCGCTCGCGTCGTCACACCCGACTCGCTCACCGAACCACGCTCTCCTCGACTGGACTCGCCGGGGCAACCGGCGGGCACGTGCAGGCTATTCCCGACCACCGACGGGGCACGAACTCATTGGTGATGACCGGCTGGCTACCGTCTGGACCGTGACTGACACCCTGGTACGCCGCGAGCGGCATGCGCTGTGTGACACCGCCCTCGCTCTCGGCCCCGACGTACCGACCCTCTGCGGCGACTGGACCGCCCGGGACCTGGTCGCGCACCTGCTGGTGCGGGAGAACTCGATGATCGGCGCCCCCGGGATCAGCATCTCTCCCCTGGCCGGGCTCACCGACCGGGCGATGGCCCGGGCGTCGCGCAAGCCGTTCCCGAGGATGGTCGAGAAGCTGTACGACCCGGGGCTCACGCCGTATCGGCTGCCGGGTGTCGAGCGGCTCACGAACACGCTGGAGTACTTCGTCCACCACGAGGACCTGCGCCGGGCGCAGCCGGGGTGGGAGCCGCGGGAGCTGCCCGCGGCCGACGAGGACGAGCTCTGGAAGCTGCTGCCCGGCAGCGCCAAGCTCGCCACCCGAAAGGTCGGCGTGCCGATCCTCGTGCGCCGCTCCGACCGGCCCGACCAGGAGGCGACCGTCCGCCGCGGTGCCGACCCGGTGGTGGTCACCGGTCGGCCGTCGGAGCTGGTGCTGTTCTTCTTCGGCCGCGACCAGCTGCACGAGGTGACCTTCGACGGGCCGCCCGAGGCGGTAACTCGGCTGCAGGTGGCGGACCGAGGCTTCTAGTCTGCAGCGATGCACCTGTCCGTCTCGCTGCCGGCGTTCGTCGTCGCCGTGCTGCTGATCTCGGCGTCGCCGGGGCCGGCGATGGCGCTGATCCTGCGCCGGACCGCGCTGCACGGGATGCGCACCGCGGTTCCCTTGGTGCTCGGCCTCGAGCTGGGGCTCTACCTGTGGGCGCTGGCCGCCGCGGCCGGGTTCGCCGCGCTGGTGGCCGCCTCCGAG
>JAWWPK010000173.1:0-15030 GCA_033854925.1 Nocardioidaceae bacterium
GAAGGTTCAACTCCTGCCCGGAAGACCAGCGCGCCGCGATGGTCGAGGCCGTGCGCCGCCTCGTGAGTGGCTAGCTCTCAACCTTCACATGTCGGTTCAGATGTCGGTACGCCGCTCGCTGACGGTCTGGGTGCCGTCGCTGTGGGTGGTGGTGGCGACCGAGTGCGCGCCGCGGCGGCGGCTCATGGTCGCGGCGGTCAGCACGATCAGCAGCCCACCGACGATGGCCATGATCCAGCCGACCATGGTCAGGTCGACACCGTTCACGCGGTCGGTCACGGCCAGTGCCAGCACCAGGCCGACCACCAGAAGGAACCCGCCGAAGCCGTAGCCCATGAGAATCTCCTCACTCCCGGCCGCGGCCAGGAAGCCGCGATCCGCATCTGAAGGTGACCGGATCGCGGGTGGGACAAACGCCGGTGCAGACCGGACGGACCGATCAGAGGGTCTCGAACTTGATCCCCGCCGCGATCAGGCGGGCCATCAGGTTGTCGCCCATCGCCTGGGCGGTGGTGACACAGCCGGCGGTCTCGGGGTTGTCGTCGAAGGCCAGGCAGAGGGCGGACTCGGCCAGCATCTTCGAGGTCTCGCCGTAGCCCGGGTCGCCGCCGCGGACCCGGGTGTGCACGGTCCGTCCGTCGCCCTCGCCGACGAAGTCGACGCTGAACCACGACTTGGCACGGCGGGCCTCGTCGGGCCCCTCACCCTGTTTGATCCGGCCGAGCAGGAAGTTGCGCAGCGGTGGCACCTGGGCCGTGGCCATGAAGGCGCCGGCGCCGAGCGCGACGCCGGCGGCGTTCCACGGCTTCTTGGCGCCGACGTAGTGGGAGTAGGTGAACCGGGGACCGTACGCCGGGAGCGCGGCGCCGCTTCGGGCCACGACCGTGGGGTCGATGGTCGGCAGCGGCAGCAGCCACCAGCCGAGCACCCTGTCGCGGTGCGGCTTGCCGGCCACGGCCCTCGACGAGCGGCCCTCGGGCCGCCCCTCGACCAGACGCCGGGCCTTGGCCGCCTCGCGGGTCTCCCGGGCCTTGGACATGATGCCCATCGCCGAGTGGAAGGTGCCCCCGGAGGCCATGGCCCCAGCGCGGACCGCGCCGCGCACGGAGACCGGGCCCTTCGCCGCCAGCTCCTTGACCGTGTAGTAGGCGCCGAGATCGTGCGGGATCGAGTCGAAGCCGCAGGAGTGGACGATGCGGGCGCCGGACTTCTCGGCTGTTGAGTGGTAGGCGACGTACATCCGGTCGACGAACAACGGCTCGCCGGTGAGATCGACGTAGTCGGTGCCGGCCTCCGCGCAGGCGGCGACCAGCGGCTCGCCGAACTCCACGTAGGGCCCGACCGTCGAGATCACCACCTTGGTGCGGCCGACCATCGCGTCGAGGGAGGCGCGGTCCGAGCTGTCGGCCTCGATCAGCTCGAGGTCGGCAAGGCTGGCGTCGATCTTCGCGAGCCGGTCGCGGACCACCTCCAGCTTGCTGCGGTTGCGTCCGGCCAGCGCCCAGCGGAGCCCGCTCGGCGCGTGCTCGGCGAGGTACTCCGCGGTGAGCGCCCCGGTGAACCCGGTGGCCCCGAGCAGGACGACGTCAAGGCTCCGTTGGTCGGAAGAAGGTTTCGGAGACGGCATGAGCCGACTCTCCCACTCGCGGAACCACGGCCTCGATCCGGCCGTCCGATCAGCGGACTCCGCTGATCAGGGCGGACGTCCCCGGGTCACCGCCAGCTCACTCCCGAAGGTCCAGCCTCATGCCCCTGCGTCGCATCGTCACCCGCACCCTCGTCTCCGTCACCGCACTGGCCGGCCTCGGCGCCGCCTTCGTCGCCGGTACGTCGTACGGCGGCCCCGGCCACCAGCCCGAGGGCGGTGGTACGCCGAACGTGGGCACGGACGCCTCACCCGCGGCGTACTCCGGCTCGGACCTGACCCTCCCGGGGTCCTGCGACGACCTCCTGAGCTGGTACGTCGAGCGCGGCCTCGAGCTCGTCGGCCCGTACGGATGGGGCGGCAACCCCAACATCGTCTACGACTTCGCGGAGGGTGCGGTGCCGCAGGCCGCCTCGGGCGACGCCGTGCGCAGCCCGGCAGCCGCGCCGGCGCCGGTGCGCTCGACCAACGGCGAGACCGGGACCAACGTGCAGGAGGCCGGCGTCGACGAGCCGGACGTCGTCAAGACCGACGGCACCTCGCTGTTCCGGGTCCAGGACGGCGACCTGGTCACCTACGACGTGAGCGGCGCCCAGGTCGAGCGGCTCACCTCGCTCGGCCTGCCGGGCGCCCCGGGCGCGGACAGCACCGAGATCCTGCTGTCGGGCACCACCGTGGTCGCGATCTCGCAGCGGGGTGCCAACACCGGCGATGGCCGGGCGACCACCGAGCTGGTGACCGTCGACGTCTCGGACCCGGCCGCTCCTGAGATCACGCACACGGTGGACTACGACAGCGCCCTGGTCACCGCGCGGCTGCACGACAGCGTGGTCCGCGTGGTGCTCGAGGCCGGGCTGCCCGACCTCGACTTCACCCAGCCGACCAAGACCACCACCGAGTACGAGGCCACCAAGGCCAACCAGGACGTGGTCCGGGAGAGCACGATCGAGGACTGGCTCCCGACCTCCTCCCTCGACGGTGCCGACCCGACCCAGCTGCTCGGTTGCGACCAGGTTGCGGTCCCCGACGACGGCACCTCCCTCGGCACCATCGCCGTGGTCGGCTTCGACGCGTCGGCACCCGACGCCCCGTCGGTCAGCGGCCTGGCCGTCGACACCGACCTCGCCTACGCCTCGGCCGACCAGCTCTACCTCGCCACGAGCCCGTACAGCGGCCTCATGCGCGGCTGCATCGACTGTTTCGAGACGTTCCCCGTGCCCCAGCCCCAGCCCCAGAGCCTGCAGTCCCACGGCCTGCTTCCGGGCTGGCTCACCGGCGGTGGCGGCAGCGACGACGGCGTCGGCTGCTGCAGCCCGATCCCGGCGCCACGCGGCGGGTACGACGGCACCAGCCACCTCTACGCGTTCGACCTGGACGGCATCGACACCACGTTCGCTGCGTCCGGTCGGGTGGACGGCGTGATCCGCGACCGCTGGTCGATGGACGCCGTCGGCCGGGGTGCTGACGCAGTGCTCCGGGTCGCGGTCGGCCCCAGCGGCAGCACCGGCAACTTCAACTCGATCGTCACCTTCGGCCAGGAGGGCAACGACCTGGTCGAGTCCGGACGCCTCGACGACCTCGGCGTCGGCGAGGAGATCGAGTCGGTGCGCTGGTTCGACACTCTGGCGATCGTCGTCACCTTCCGCCAGGTGGACCCGCTCTACGCCGTCGACCTCACCGACGCCCACCAGCCGCGGCTGATGGGCTCGCTCGAGATCCCCGGCTACTCGGCGTACCTCCACCCGCTCGGCCAGCACCGATTGCTCGGCCTGGGCCAGCTCCAGGGCAGCAACGGCATGTGGGGCGCCCAGGCGGGACTGTTCAACGTCACCGACCTCATCCACCCCAAGCAGCTGGACGTCGTGAAGTTCGGCCCCGGCAGCGAGGCCCTGGCCGCCCAGGACCCGCGTCAGCTCACCTGGCTCCCCGACGGCCGCACCGTGCTCAGCGTCATCGCGGACTACGGCAAGCGCGGCAACGTTGGCTACGTCTCGGTGCTCACCATCGGCGACGGCCAGCTGTCCAACCGGATGGTCCAGGTCGAGTACGGCGACGAGGTCAACGCCGTCCGCCTGGTGCCCCTCGCCGACGGCCGGGTGGTCCTGGTCACCGGCGACGACGCGTCCTTCTTCGCCCTGTGAGCGCACGTAGGCTTGCAGCATGTGCCGCAACATCCGTCCGCTGAACAACTTCGAGCCCCCGGCGACCGACGACGAGGTCACCGCCGCGTCCCTGCAGTTCGTCCGCAAGGTGAGTGGCGCTACCAAGCCGTCGGCGGCCAACCAGGACATCTTCGACCAGGCGGTGCACGAGATCGCCCACATCGTGCGGCACCTGGTCGACGACCTGGTCACGACCTCGCCGCCCAAGGACCGCGAGGTCGAGGCCGCCAAGGCACGGGAGCGGGCGGCGCTCCGGTACGCCCAGTGACCCTCGCCGGTTCCAGCCCCGGCTTGCGGGGTTTCGAGACGGTCGCAGAGCGACCTCCTCAACCACCGTCGGTCGCAGAGCGACCTCCTCGACCAACGGTGGTCGACCAGGTCCTGGAGCTGCTGGCGGACCGGCCGCTCGTGGTGCTGACCGGCGCAGGGTGCTCGACCGACTCCGGCATCCCCGACTACCGCGGCCCGGGCAGCCCGGCGCGGACGCCGATGACCTACCAGGAGTTCGTGTCCGGCCCGGAGGCCCAGCAGCGCTACTGGGGCCGCAGCCACCTCGGCTGGGGGCGGATGAAGCACGCCGAGCCGAACGCCGGCCACCGCGCGCTGGCCCGGATCGACCCCGAGCTGCTGATCACCCAGAATGTCGACGGGCTGCACGAGCGGGCCGGGTCGCGGCGGGTGGTGGCGCTGCACGGCCGGGTCGCCGACGTGGTCTGCCTGGCCTGCCGGGCGGTCACCGCGCGGAGCTCGCTGCAGGAGCTGCTGACCGAGCTCAACCCGGGCTTCAGCGACCGGCACCGGGCGGCCGAGGTGCGGCCGGACGGCGACGTCGACCTCGACGACACCGACGACTTCGTGGTCGCCGGCTGCCCCGGGTGCGGAGGCGTGCTCAAGCCGCACGTGGTCTTCTTCGGCGAGAACGTCCCGGTCGAGCGCGTCGAGCGCTGCTACGAAGCGGTCGACGCGCTCGCCGAGATGGAGGGAGCACTCCTGGTGGCCGGCTCCAGCCTCACCGTGATGAGCGGACTCCGGTTCGTACGCCGGGCCGCGAAGGCCCGCATCCCCGTGGTCATCGTCAACCGCGGCGCGACCCGCGGTGACGAGCTCGCGACGTACCGCCTGGAACAGGGCACGTCGGAGTTCCTCACCGCGCTGGCCGCGCGGGTCGCAGTCTGACCAGCGGAGCTAGACAGCGAGTCCCGCGGCACGGTGCCGCGGCAGGTAGTCGATCGGTTCCCGCAGCACCCTGGAGCGGTCGAGCCAAGCCCCGACGTCGACGAAGTTCGGCCGCACCTTCGTGGTCTCCGAAGCGCTACCGAGGTCGGTGGTGTCTGTCGACGCGTCGACACTGAATGCACTGGACATGTGTCCCCCATTTGTCCCCAAAGGTGTCCCCACACCTTGATCCCCGAAAGGTGTCCCACCACCTTCCCCAGCCAGCAGGATAGGAGGCGACTCCGGGGGCGTCCCGCGTAAGCCCCAGTTTGACCCGGGTGGTCTACACCTCTGGCTACGCAGCGGGTCAGAGCTTGCGGACGAAGATGTGGTCGGCCGCCTCGGGCACGATCTCGGCGGTCTCTCCGCCGGAGCCGACCAGCACGCCCTCGGGCGTGGTGACGACGGTGATGGTCTTGTCGGGCAGGGCGCCCACCCGACGGAGAGCGCTCATCAGCGTCTCGTCCTTCTGCATCTCCTCGGAGATGCGACGGACCAGCACCCGGCCCTCCTCGTGGGAGGCCGCGTCGGACAGCGCCTCGACACCGGTCATGAACTGCTCGCCCACCGTGGACTCGCCTAGCTCGGCGAGCCCCGGGATCGGGTTGCCGTAGGGGGACTCGGTCGGGTGGTCGAGGAGCTCGACCAGGCGGCGCTCGACGGTCTCGGACATGACGTGCTCCCAGCGGCACGCCTCGTCGTGGACGAGCTCCCAGTCCAGGCCGATCACGTCGGTCAGCAGCCGCTCGGCGAGCCGGTGCTTGCGCATGACCCGGATGGCGAGGCGCATGCCCTCCTCGGTCAGCTCGAGATGGCGGTCCCCCTCGACGGTGAGCAGCCCGTCGCGCTCCATCCGCGCCACCGTCTGCGAGACGGTCGGGCCGCTCTGGTGCAGCCGCTCGGCGATCCGCGCACGGAGCGGGACGATGCCCTCCTCGACCAGCTCATAGATGGTCCGGAGGTACATCTCCGTGGTGTCGATCAGGTCGCTCACCTGCCCATTCTGTCCTACGAGGGGGTAGCGGGCCGGTTGACCAAAGTCTGACGAGCCCGACGACCCTGGTCGGTTACCGCGAAGCCCGGCCGTACCTAGCGTCAACGGCATGCGCACCCGCTGGCTCCCGGTCCTCGCCCTGGCGGTGCTGGCGCCGGTGTGTGCGGAGTACCTCTGGGGCTACGACGACTCCACCGGACATCCCGGCTCGCTGGTCGGCAACCTCATCATCTTCACGCCGCTCTATGGCTGCCCCGCACTGCTGATCCGAGAGGTCGCCCGCCGCCGGGGGCTCGGCTGGCCGGGGATCGTGCTGCTGGCAGCGGCGTTCGGCGTGGTGGAGGCGGGGCTGGTCGACCAGTCGATGTTCAGCCGCGACTACCGCGACATCCCCTACTGGCACGACATGGCCGACCCGACCTACGTCGCGCCGATCGGGCTGAGCATCTTCCTGGCCGTCTCGTTCGTGGCGAACCATGTGATCGCGAGCATGGCCGGGCCGATCGCCCTGGTCGAGGGGCTGGCCGGCAGCCGAGGGCGCGAGCCCTGGCTGGGCCGGCCGACGATCGTGGTCGCTGCCCTCCTGTACGCCGGCGCGTCCGCCCTGGTGCTGCAGGACATGTTCAGCACCGAGGACGACCACGCCTCGGCAGGCCAGCTCATGGGAGCGGGTGCCGTCGCCCTGCTGCTGGTGGCCGGCGCACTGCGCACCGGGCGCCGGCCCCGGACCCAATGCTCGGGCGCCGCCCCGAGCCCGTGGCTGGTCGGTCCGCTCACCTTCGTCGTCGGGCTCGGCTCGCAGCTGCTGCCGCCGTCGCCCCTGGGGACCGACGTCCTGCTGCTGGTCTACGCAAGTGCGGCCGGCGCGATCTGGTGGCTCTCCGGCCGGCCCGGGTGGGGCCGCGCGCACCCGGCCGCGGTCGCCGGCGGCGCGTTGAGCGCCTTCGCGATCGGGTCGTTCTGGACCGAGCCGATCGGCCAGGTGACCGAGGCGGAGAAGCTCGGTCACAACATCGCGCTGCTCGTCCTCGTCACCCTCGCGGCTCTCCTGGCCGTACGCCGGGGCGGTGCCCGCGGGTCTCGCGTTAGCGTGGCGGGGTGAGCCAGGACAGCGACCAGATCACCCACCGGGACACCGAGCCCGACACTGAGCTTGTCGTCGCCCGCCGCTTCCGCGGACCGGCCCGATCCGGCAACGGTGGCTACACCGCCGGCGCCCTCGCCGCGCTCGCCCCGGCCGACTGGAGCGGTGTCATGGTGCGGCTCAGCCAGCCACCGCCACTGGACGTCGCGATGACCGTCACGCGCACCGGGGAGCTCCTCATCGCGTCCTACGAAGGCGGCGAAGTGGCTCGCGCCCTGCGCGCCGACCACGACCCGGAGCCGGTCCCGCCGGTGGACCTCGAGGTCGCGCGGGCCGCCGCGTCGGCGTACCCCGGCCTGACCTCGCACCCGTTCCCGACCTGCTTCGCGTGCGGGACCGGTCGCGAGGCCGGCGACGGGCTGCGGATCTTCCCCGGCCCGGTGGCGGACGGACGGGTCGCCGCCACGTGGACGCCGGACCCGAGCGTGGCAGCCGACTGGCACGAGTACCGCGACGCCACCCGCGAGGTCGGCCACGCCGTCACCTGGGCCGCGGTCGACTGTGTCGGGGGCTGGGCGGCCGACATCGGCGAGCGGCTGATGGTGCTCGGCACCATGACGGCGCGGCTCCACTCCCTTCCCGAGCTCGGCGAGGAGCATGTCGTCGTGGGCGAGGCTCGTGGCGAGTCCGGCCGGAAGCGGATGAGCGCCGCTTCCCTGTACGCCGCCGACGGCGGGCTCGTCGCAACCGCGGAGCACGTCTGGATCGCCGTCGACCCGAAGGACTTCAATTGAGCGCTCCCCAGTCGCCGGCATGGTGGCGGCACGCGGTGACCTACCAGGTCTACGTCCGCAGCTTCGCCGACAGTGACGGCGACGGGGTCGGCGACCTGCCCGGGATCACCTCGCGGCTGCCCTACCTGCGCGACCTCGGGGTCGATGCGTTGTGGGTCACGCCGTTCTACACCTCGCCGCAGCACGACCACGGCTATGACGTGGCCGACTACGAGGACGTCGACCCGCTGTTCGGCACCCTGGCCGACGCTGACGCGCTGGTCGCCGTCGCCCACGAGCTGGGGCTGCGGGTCATCGTCGACCTCGTGCCCAACCACACCTCGAGCGAGCACGCGTGGTTCCGGGCGGCGCTGGCGAGCGAGCCCGGCTCGCCGGAGCGCGCGCGCTACCTGTTCCGCGACGGTCTCGGGCCGAACGGAGACGAGCCGCCCAACAACTGGCGCTCGGTCTTCGGTGGCGACGCGTGGACGCGCGTGCCGGACGGCCAGTGGTACCTCCACCTCTTCGACACCACCCAGCCCGACCTGGACTGGCGCAACCCCGAGGTCGGCGACATGTTCGAGGCGGTGCTGCGGTTCTGGCTGGACCGCGGCGTCGACGGCTTCCGCGTCGACGTGGCGCACGGCCTGGTGAAGGAGGCGAGCCTGCGGGACCAGGTCCTCGAGAAGGGCGAGGAGCCGTCGAGCGGCGTGGACCTCACCGGCGAGCACACCGCCGACCAGAGCCGGCGCGACCAGCCGATGTGGGACCAGCCCGAGGTGCACGACGTCTACCGCCGCTGGCACCGGGTGCTGGCGGACTATCCCGGCGACCGGATGACCGTCGCCGAGGCGTGGACCGAGACCCCCGAGTCGATGGCCCGCTACGTCCGCGCCGACGAGATGAGCCAGGCGTTCAACTTCTCCTGGCTGCTCGCGCCGTGGTCGGCGCGCGCCTTCGCGCACGTCATCCGCAGCACCCTCGCGGAGCTCGCCGAGGTCGACGGTGCGCCGACGTGGGTGCTGAGCAACCACGACGTCGTCCGTCACCCGACGAGGTACGGCGGGGGCCCGGTCGGCCTCGCCCGGGCCCGGGCCGCGACGCTCGCGATGCTGGCCCTCCCCGGCTCGGCGTACCTCTACCAGGGCGTGGAGCTCGGCCTCGAGAACGTAGACGTCCCGCCCGAGGCGCGGCAGGACCCGGCGTGGCTGCGGACCCACCGGGACTGGCGCGACGGCTGCCGGGTGCCGATCCCATGGTCGGGCGACGCGCCGCCGTACGGCTTCGGCCCGGGCACCGGTCAGCCGTGGCTGCCGCAGCCGCTGGACTGGGCGGGCCTGTCGGTCGCCGCCGAGGAGCAGGACCCGGACTCGACGCTCGCCTTCTACAAGGCCGCGCTGGCCGCCCGCCGCAAGCACACGAGCGACACCACCGAGGACGTCGAGCTCCTCGACGCGGGGGCCGACCTGCTCGCCTTCACGCGCGGCGACCTGACCGTGGTGCTCAACGCCGGCACGGACGCCGTGGAGCTCCCGGCCGGCGAGGTGGTGCTGTCGAGCGCCCCCCTCAATGGACAGAGCCTCGAGGGCCGGCTGCTACCGCCCGACACCGCGGCCTGGCTGCTGTCCTAGGGTCCTAGCGTCCTATGCGTTCAGCGAGAGGTTGTACTTCTCGAGCGTGGTGGCGAACGTCTCGAGCTCGTCGGTGGTCCAGTCCCCCAGCTGCTCGTCAAGCCACTTGCGGCGGTGCTCGGCGACGTCGGCGAGCCGACGCCTGGCGTCGTCGCTGGCGACGATGAGAGTCGCACGACCGTCGGCGGGGTCCGGCGTGCGTTCCACCAGACCCAGGTCGGCGAGGTGCTGCAGCTGACGGCTGACCGCGCCCTTGTCGATGTTGAACTTCTCGACCATGGACGACGCCCGGACCGGGCCTTCGTCGACGAGCCAGGACAGCATGAGGTACGACGCCGGCTGGAGGTCCTCGTGCACCGCGCGGGCACGCTCACCGATGACCCGCTTGATCCGCCGGATCAGGACGCCCACCTCGCGCTCGAGGTGGCGCAGGGAGTCCGTGCGGCTCGTCATCGGACGCCCGCCTCCACGCTCCCATTGGTCTGCACGAGGCCATTGTTGCCGATCACGGCCTCTTCGCGGTCCAGCGTCGTCCGCAGGGGCACCTCGCGGATGAACAGGATGCAGACGAAGGCGAGCAGCGCGAACGGCGCCGCGACGAGGAAGAGGTGCCCGGTGGCGTCACCGAACGCCCCCTCGTAGAGCGAGCGGACCGGGGCCGGCAACGTCGCCAGGTCCGGGATCGAGCCGGTGCTGTGGCCGGCCGCGACACCGAGCGCCGCGAGCCCGTCGTTGACCTTCTGGGTCACCTGGTGGCTGAGCAGGGCACCCAGCGCAGACACGCCGATCGAGCCGCCCATCGAGCGGAAGAACGAGACGACCGAGCTGGCCGCACCCATGTCGGCCTGCACCGTGTTGTTCTGCACGGCGAGGACGAGGTTCTGCATGGTGGCGCCGAGCCCGAGGCCGAGCAGGGCCATGAACGCGCCGACCTCGACCAGCGGGGTGGTGGCGTCGATGGTGCCGAGCAGGGTGAGCCCGACGACGACGAGCACCATGCCCCACACCAGGTAGCGCTTCCAGAGTCCGGTGGTGCTGATGATCCGGCCGGTCACGATGCTCGAGACGAGCAGGCCGCCGACCATGGCGACCGACATCAGGCCGGCTTCGGTCGGGGTCATGCCGCGGGCGTTCTGGAAGTACTCGCTGAGGTAGACGGTCGCACCGAACATCGCGAAGCCGATGAGCACCGAGGCCGCCGTGGCCAGGCTCGTGGTGCGGTCCTTGAACAGGCGCAGCGGGATGATCGGCTCGGCCGCGACCTTCGCCTCGACGTACAGCGCGGCGGCGATGACGGCCAGGCCGAGGACAACCATCGCGGCGCTCGTGGCCGAGGTCCAGGCGAACTGCTGGCCGGCCAGGGAGACCCACACGAGCAGGATGCTGACGCCGCCGACGATGAGCGTGGCGCCGAGGTAGTCGATCCGCACGGGGCGGGTCACGACGGGCAGGTGCAGCTTGGCCTGGAGCACGGCGAACGCCGCCACCGCGATCGGCAGGCCCACGAAGAAGGTGCCGCGCCAGCCCAGCGGGGAGTCGACGATCAGGCCGCCGATGAGCGGGCCGGACACGGTGGCCAGCGCGAACGTCGCGCCGATGTAGCCCGAGTAGCGGCCGCGCTCGCGCGGGCTCACCATCGAGGCGATGACGACCTGCACCAGGGCGGTGAGGCCGCCGACGCCGAGCCCTTGCACCACGCGGGCGCCGATCAGGACCTGCATGTTCGGCGCGAGCGCCGCGATCAGCGACCCGACGGTGTAGATCACGAGCGCGGACTGGACGAGCAGCTTCTTGCTGAACAGGTCGGCGAGCTTGCCCCAGATCGGGGTGGTGGCGGTCATGGCGAGCAGCGTGGCCACGACCACCCACGTGTAGCCGGTCTGGCTGCCGTGCAGGTCGCTGACGATCCTCGGCAGCGCGTTTGTCACCACAGTGCTCGAGAGCATCGCGACGAACATCGCGAGCAGTAGCCCGGACAGCGCCTCGAGCACCTCGCGGTGCGACATCTGGCCGGACGCCTCCACGGGGGCCTCGTCGATGGTGGCAGCAGGGACGGGGCTGGTCTGGGTCACGAAGGTCTGGTCCAAGTCTGGGTCGGTACGGCGCACATGATCATAAGGTTGTCGTGGTCAACTGTATTCCCTCAAGTTGACGCTGACAACCAATGAGACCGGGGTCACGACCTACGCTGGCCAGATGCCGGCGACGACCCCCCGGGCTCCCGCCCGTCAGCGCGGGTCGCTGCGGAAGCTGTCGACCTACTCGATCGGCTCCGTCATAGCGGCCGCTTGCAGCGAGCTGACCCTCCTGCTCTGCTACGGACTCCTGCACCTCGCCCCATCCGTCTCGTCGGTCGTCGCCTGGCTGGCCGGCGCGGTGCCCAACTACTGGTTGAACCGCAGCTGGACGTGGGGGCGCCGCGGCCGACCGAGCCTCCGGCGCGAGCTGCTCCCCTACATCGGCATCGTGCTGGCCACCGTCGTCCTGGCCGCGCTGGCCACGGCGGCGGTCGACGCGTGGCTGCGGGACGCCGCGTCGTCCTCGGCGGTCAGGGTGGCCCTTGTGGGCGGTACGTTCCTGGGGGTGTACGTCGTCATGTTCGTCGCCCGCTACTTGCTGCTCGACCGGCTCTTCAGCCATCCGGCGGCGGGCCTCCCCACGTCGGAAGGGCCCGAGCCGTGACCGAAGGTGCGGGTGCGTTCCACCAGGCGACCGGGCGAGGGCTCGAGGACACGTCGGGGGCCAACCAGCGCCGCTACCGGGCCTACCAGCTCGAGCTGATCGCGCCACACTGCGGCTCCTCGGTCCTCGAGATCGGCGCCGGACTCGGCGAGTTCGCCTCGCAGTTCTCCGGACTGACCCGGCACGTGGTGACCGACGTCGACCCCCAGGCCGTCGCGGCGCTGGCTCGCCGGTTCGCGAACCGGCCGGAGGTGGAGGCGCGCCGCCTCGACCTTGCGTCCGGGGAGGTGAGCGCCGGCGAGCCCGTGTCGGCCGTCATCGCCATCAACGTCCTCGAGCACATCGAGGACGATCTCGCGGCCCTGAGGTCGCTCGCGTCACTCGTCGAGCCGGGCGGGCGGGTCGTCATGTGGGTTCCCGGCTACCAGCAGCTCTACGGCGAGTTCGACCGGAGGGTGGGCCACGTACGCCGCTACACCCCCGCGACGCTGGGGGCGGCCCTCGCGGACGCCGGGCTGGAACCTGTGGACGTCCGGCCCGTCAACCTGCTCGGCGGGATCGCTTGGTGGGCGACCGTACGCCGCGGCGGCGTCGGCGCCCCGAACCCGAAGCTGGTGCGGGTCTACGACAGATTCGTCGTGCCCACCACCCGGTTCCTGGAGCGCCGGGTGCGCCCGCCGTTCGGTCAGTCCGTGCTGGGGGTCGCCACCGTCCCCGGTTGAGGCGACCCGGCGCCCCGGAGCCGGGTCCAGGCCAGTGCCGCGCCCATCGGGAGCAGCAGCACCGCCGGGAGCTGGTAGCGCCAGACGAACTCCGCGGTGGCGTCAGGCGCCAGCATGAGTCCGGCCCCCACGGCGAGGCACAGGAAGATGGCGGGCCGGGTGGGAGGGGCCCACGACGGACCGCGCCGGAGCAAGCCGGCCACGCACAGCACGAGCAACGACAGCAGTACCGGCCCCCACAAGTAGACGACGGCCCCGTAGCCGGCGACGGCCCACGCCCAAGGCTGACGGACGCGTGGCAGCTGTCCGCCGTGCGCCTCGTAGGCCGGCCGAGTGAAGTCGCTCGTCTGGAAAGTCAGGTAGCGGTCGAAAGTCCACTTCGAGGCCGTGTCGTACTCGAAGAAGTCGCGGCGCGGCACGAAGAAGTTGCTCGCGAAGTCTCGGACGACGACCCGTACGTAGTCGCCTGGCTGGGCACGGATCGCAGCCTCGGCAAAGTCGCCCATCGCGTCGCCCGGCGTGATTGTCGGCGGCGGCCGGAGCCCGTGCGTGCCGTCCGGCGTGTGCCAGCCGTACTCGGTGGGCTCGAGCCGTTGTCCGACCGGCTCGGCCGGGCACAGTGGGCGCTCGTAGTCGGGCACGGTGAACCGGCTGCAGTCGACGAAGGCGGTGGTCCGCATGTACAAGGCACGACCGCCGGACTCGGAGAGTGCCCAGGTGCCGTGGTCGTGGTGATACCACGTCGCATACAGCGTCACCGGAACAGCGAACGCCGCAGTCAGGGCGAGCGCGCAGGCCACGCCCCGGCGCCACGTGGCCCCAGCCAGCAGGCAGAACACCACCGCCGCCACGATCAGTGGCTGGCCGACCACGCGCACGCACACGGCGGTGCCCAGCAACAGGCCTGCAACCAGGGTTGCCGGCAGGGTGGGACGCGGCCGCCACGCCAGCACGGCCACGCCTCCAAGGACCACCAGGTCGAACGCCACGTCGCTCAGCACCGAGTGCTCGAGGACGAGCTGCATGCTGTCGAAGAGCACCGGCACCGTGGCCAGCGCGGCCAGGCGGCGCCCGACGCCCAGCCGCACCAGCAGTGTGTAGGCCAGCACCGCCGTCACCAGGCCGAGCAGGTGCTGGACACCCGTGATCAGCCAGACGTCGCGACTTGCCCAGGCCAGAGCCCGCAGGAGGAAGCCGTAGCCGACGGCGCGGTCCGGCAGCGGCTCGAGGTGGTCGACCAGGCCCAGGTAGGCCGGCCCGTCGCTGAACACGAAACCAGGCGGGAACGCCACCTGCACCGCGATGCGCACCAGCGCCCCCAGCCCGAGCAGGGCGAGGAAGTATCGATGATCACGTAGCGCCATGTCCCTCCGAGCCTCGCAGTGCGGGTGCGCGCTCCGCCACCGGCGCCGGGCAGCCCTCGCGCCACCAGGTGCCGAGCATGACCCGGGCATAACGCGAGCCATAGGCCAGGTTGGGGCCCTTCTTCGACGCTCCCGCCGACCGAACGTGCATCGTGGCCGGCACCTCGAGGATTCGGTAGCCGTGCGAGACCACGCCCACCAGGAGCTCGGAGGACTGGTACTGCGGCTGGTTCAGGGTGACCCGTTCCGTCACGTCTGCCCGCATGGCGCGCAGCCCGAACGACGTGTCGGTCACGCGCACGCCGAGCAGAAGTGTCGCCAGCCAGGCGAAGACGTGCACCCCCAACCGCCGGACCCGGTCCTGCGTGTGCTGGCGGCCGAGCAGTCTGGAGCCCGTGACGAAGTCTGCGCGGCCCTCCACGACCGGCAGCAGTACCGCGGGCAGGTCCGCCACGTCGTACTGGCCGTCGGCGTCGGTGGTGAGGACATATGACGCGCCGTGCTCGCGAGCGATCCGGTAGCCCAGCCGCAGGGCCGCGCCCTGCCCGCGGTTGACCCCGCACACCACGACCTTGGCTCGGCCCTGGGCGCGCGCGAGCTCCGCGGTGCCATCCACGCTGCCGTCGTCGACGACCACCACATCGGCTGCAAGCCCACAGACCTGGTCAGGGAGACCGGCCAGCACTGCGGGCAGGCCGTCGGCTTCGTTGAAGGCGGCGATCACGATCACCACCGGCCCGAGCGGCCTCCCGGACTGC
>JAWWPK010000174.1:0-3675 GCA_033854925.1 Nocardioidaceae bacterium
TAGTGGTCGTACGGCGAGACCGGGAAGTAGCCACCCTTGAAGCGGGTCTTGTAGCCGCGGTTGTCGCCCTCCTGGCCCGAGTTCCACCAGCCCTCGACCGAGTCGATGTGGTAGTAGCCCTCGTTGGCGCCGGTCGAGTAGCGGACCGAGTCGAAGATGTAGAACTCCGCCTCCGGCGCGAAGTACGCCGTGTCCGCGATGCCGGTCGTGCCGAGGTAGGTCAGCGCCTTGCGCGCGATGTTGCGCGGGTCGCGGCTGTAGGCCTCACCGGTGATCGGGTCGTGGATGAAGAAGCTCAGGTTGAGCGTCTTGTTGGTCCGGAACGGGTCGAGGAACGCGGTCGTCGGGTCCGGGAACAGCGCCATGTCGGACTCGTTGATGGCCTGGAAGCCCCGGATCGACGAGCCGTCGAACGCCAGGCCGTTGTCGAAGACGTCCTGGCCGAAGGACGACACCGGGACGGTGAAGTGCTGCTCGATGCCGGGCAGGTCGACGAAGCGAACGTCGACGAACTCGACACCTTCGTCAGAGACGTACTTGAGCAGCTCATCGCTGTTCTGGAACATTCGTCCTCCTTGGCTGCGGCTCGACCCCTCCGAGCGGACGCAGCCGGAAAGTCTGCGGGTGGAACGACCGGAGCCACGCTGCGCCGGTGTTGCCCGCAACGTATGCACGGGCAGTTTCTCGACCGTATCGCGATTGTTTCCACCGTGTAACAGGTGCTCAGCCGGCGACAACAGGGCGTACGCCGCCGGCCACCGGACGGCTGAGAGGGTGTGTCGGTGCAGACCGCGACGTGGGCCCGCCGCATCCTGGCGCTGGTGGTGGACTGGTTCGCCTCCACCCTCGTGGTGATCTTCGCGGTCGGCGGTGTCGACCACTGGGCCGGCGACCAGGAGGCCGGCTTCTACGTGCTCGGTGTCTTCGTCCTGGAGTCGGCGATCTTCACCGCCCTGAGCGGTGGCTCGTTCGGCCAGCTCGCGACCCGGCTGCGCGTCGTACGCGCGAACGGCGACCCGCGGCCGATCCCGCCGCAGCTCGCTCTCGCCCGGCAGCTGCTGATCGCGCTCGTGATCCCGCCGCTGGTCTACCGCCCCGACGGCCGCGGCCTGCACGACATCGCCGCCGACAGCGCGGTGGTCACGCTGGAGACGTACCGGGCGCTGGCTGCGCGCGCACCTCGGCCCAGGTGATCTCGCTCGCGGGCAGCGCAGCCGCCTCCTCGAGCAGCTGCGCGATCCGCAGCGCCAGCCCGACACCCAGGCGCGGGTCGTCGGGCCGGTGCAGGAGCGCGTCGTACAGCCCCAGGTAGTGCGCCTGCTTGCGCTCCACGGTGTCGGCGTACGCCGTGTGGCCGCTGACCCGGTCGCCCTCGGTGACGAGCACGGTCATCGAGGAGTGCTCGATCTCCACCCGCACCTCGCCGCCCAGGAACTCGAGAGTCGTGTGCTTGCTGCTCTCGGCGGCCAGCCAGTTCGACGAGAGGAAGGTGCGCCCGCCGGAGTGCGTGAGCGCCGTGGCCGCACGATCGCCGCGGTCCGCGTGGGAGACCACCCGCCAGCCGGAGGTGAACGCCGAGGCGACGCTCAGCTGGTTGGGGGCGGAGTCGACGAAGCTCGAGACCAGGCTGGCGCGCTGGCTGTCCGTGAGCGAGCCGTAGGCGTCGGTCGACATCGCCACGACCCGGGTCGGTGCTCCCCATTCGGGGTGCGAGGCCACGAACCGGGCGGCCCACTCGACCTCGGGCGAGAACGCGAAGTGGTGGGCCACCTTCAGCCGGGCAGCCACGACGGCGGGGGAGTGCCGGGACTCCAGCGCGGCGATCTCCGCAGACGTCTGCGCAAGGGGCTTCTCGGACAGCACCAGGGCCGACGTGCTCGCCAGCACGAGTGACGCGAGCTCCCCGTGGCTGGAGGTCGGTGTGGCCAGCACGATGAGGTCCGGCTCGAGCGCCAGGCCCTCATCGATGGCCGGGAAGACGGGGAACGGCACGGCGTACGACGGCGCCGGGTCGACTCCGGCCACGACCGTGACCGCGGGAAGCCGGTCGAGGACCGCGAGGTGGGTCTGCGCGATCCGACCCAGCCCCACCAGGAGGACGCGGGTCACCGGCCCCGCATGTTGCCGCGCATCCCCTTCATGCTGGTCGGCACCGGTCCCTTGGGGATGGGGATCGACGACCGGTTGGCGTCCAGCGCCTTGAGCCGGTTGAGGATGTCGGTCATCTCGGCCGGCTTCACGTCGCGGCCGAGCTTCTGGACGTGGCGCACCAGCTTCGACAGCGGGACCTCGCCCTCGCCGTTGCCGCAGATCACCTCGCGGATCGGGGTCTCGGCGACGACCCGCTCGTGCTTGCGCCTCTCGGTGGCCATCAGCTGGCGCAGCCGGTTCTGGTTCCCCTCGCCGATCAGGACGATGCCGGGTGGACCGACCACCCGGTAGACGACGTCCATCTGCTTGGTGATCGCCACCGGCTCCTCGTAGGTCTTCCAGCCGCGGCGCAGCATCCGGAGCGCCGCGCCGGCCGCCCCGCGTTGCCCGTCCATCTGGGAGTACGCCGACTTCTGGGCACGACGGCCGAAGATGATCAGGGCCGCGAGTGAGCCGAAGAGCAGCCCTCCGATGATCGCCATGACCAGGTGGACGATGCTGCCCTGCCCCGGCAGCAGGAACTCGAAGACGACGAAGCCGAGCGCGCCGACCACCAGGAACGCGCCGAGGAGCAGCAGGCCGATCCGGGGGTCGGTCTTCTTGGTCAGGTCGTAGGTCTGACGGAACTGCTGGATCCGGCCGGCCTTCTTCTCTTCGGTCGACCCGGCCCGGGTCTTGTCCTTGGCCATGCGGCGGCGCTGCCTATCTGTGAACGGTCGGTCAGGCGGAGGCGCCCTGGCGGGCGTCCATGGCCTGACGGTACAGCCGCCCCGCGCGGTACGACGAACGCACCAGCGGCCCCGAGAGCACCCCGGAGAAGCCGATCTGCTCGGCCTCGGCGGCCAGCTCGACGAACTCCTCGGGCCGGACCCAGCGCTCGACCGGGTGGTGGCGCAGCGACGGGCGGAGGTACTGGGTGATCGTGACCAGCTCGGTGCCGGCGTCGTGGAGGTCGCGCAGCGCCTGGCTGACCTCCTCGCGGGTCTCGCCCATGCCGAGGATGAGGTTGGACTTGGTGACCAGCCCGAAGTCGCGGGCCTGGGTCAGGACGTCGAGCGAGCGGTCGTAGCGGAACGCCGGCCGGATCCGCTTGAAGATCCTCGGGACCGTCTCGACGTTGTGCGCGAGCACCTCGGGGCGGCTCTCGAACACCTCGCGGAGCAGGTCGGGCTTGCCGTTGAAGTCGGGGATGAGGTTCTCGACACCGGTGCCGGGGTTCAGCTCGTGGATGGCGCGCACCGTCTCGGCGTACAGCCAGGCGCCGCCGTCCGGCAGGTCGTCGCGCGCGACGCCGGTGATGGTCGCGTAGCGCAGCTCCATCTTCTGCACCGACTCGGCGACCCGGCGCGGCTCGTCGCGGTCCAGCGGCTCCGGCTTGCCGGTGTCGATCTGGCAGAAGTCGCAGCGGCGGGTGCACTGGTCGCCACCGATGAGGAAGGTCGCCTCGCGGTCCTCCCAGCACTCGAAGATGTTGGGGCAGCCCGCCTCCTGGCAGACCGTGTGCAACCCCTCGGACTTCACCAG
>JAWWPK010000175.1:0-3151 GCA_033854925.1 Nocardioidaceae bacterium
CATCACGGCCACCAGGCTGGGTTGCAGCCCCAGGACGAGCATGGGGATGCCGTAGAGGGCGCAACCGAGCATCCCCCACAGCAGGGGGCGCTGCAGCGGGACACGGAGCATCACCACCGTGGTGACCAGGAGGCCGACCGCCCCGGCCGAGAGGATCAGCCCCCAGCCGGCCTCGCCGATGTCGGTGGTCACCGCAACCACGGGGCCGAGAGTGTTGAAGCCGCTGTGCAGCGCGTTGAGGATGCCGAAGGCGACCACGATCACCCAGAGCCAGGTCGTGCTCCGGAAGTAGCGCCAGCCCTCGCGCAGCTCCTCCACCACGCTCGCCTCCTCCGCGCGCGGAAGGGGCGGCGGGATCTGCACCAGGAGGAGCAGCGCAGCGGCCAGGAGGTAGGTGAATCCGTCGACCGCGACGGCCCAACCGGCACCCACGGTGACGACCAGGACGCCACCGATCGTGGGACCGATGACGTTGAGCGTGCCGCGCTGCATCGACATGAGCACGTTGGCGGGCTGGAGCTGGTCCCTGGGCACGAGCTGCGGCATCACGCTGGCCAGGGCCGGGAAGCTGATCGCCATCGCGGTGCCGCTCAGGGCACTGAGGACCACGAGCTGCCACAGCTCGGCCGTGCCGCTGATGACCAGGCCGGCGACCGCGAGCTGGGTGAGTCCTGCAGCGACGTTGCAGACCTGGAGGACCAGGGTGCGGCCGAACCGGTCGGCGATGACGCCACCGACCAGAAGGAAGAGCACCAGCGGGATGCTCTCCGCGGCCAGGACGACGCCGAGGGCGGTGGGGGAGTTGCTGACCTCGAGAACCGCGAAGGCCAGGGCGACTCCGGCCATCGTCGAGCCCGCGCCGTTGACCAGTCGGGAGAGGAAGTAGAACCGGAAGTTCGGCTCGCGCAGGGTCGCGAGCGCGGGGGCGCGGCCGCTCACTCGTCGCCCCCGGCCATCCGGAACGCCCAGGCGGTGAAGCTGACGTGCACTGTGCCCGGTGTGCCCGGCCGCTGGTTGGCGTCGTGCAGGAGCAGCGACGCCTCGCGCAGCAGGGTGGCAGCCCGGTCCCAGACCTCGGGCTCGACCCAGCCCTCGAGGTCGGAGAGCAGCCCGTTGTGTCCGGGCACGCGATCGGCGATGCGGCGCTCGAGCTCGGCGCCGACGGCACGTGAGTAGAGCAGCCGGTCCTCGTTGCTGGCGTCGTGGCGGGGCGCCTCGGCCTCGTGCGGATAGCGATAGAGCTTGGCCACTCCGCCCCTGATCTTCTGCTCTCCCGCCTCGACGACCTCGCCGGCGTCGGCCAGCCTCCGGAGGTGGTAGGACGCGTTGGCGTGGCTGATGCCGAGCGTGCGGGCCAGGTCGGCGGCGCTCATCGACGTGCCGGTGAGGACCGAGAGCATGCGCAGCCGGACCGGGTGGGCCACGGCTCGCAACGAGCTGACGTCGGACACTTCAACCTCCCAAGAACTGTTGGGGAGTGAGTGTGCCAGCGCGTGCCGGGTACTGTCAAACAGTCCTTGGGGAGTCGTGGCCCTGGTCCTAGTCACCCCTGAACTGGGGGCGCCGGCCCTCGTTGAAGGCACGCATGCCCTCGGCGACGTCGTCGGTGCGCAGCAGGACGGTCTGCCCCGTGCGCTCGCGCTCGAGGGCGGCCTCGAGCTGGTCGAGAGTGGCCGCGTTGACCGCCTTCTTGGTGGCGGCCTGGGCGAGGGGAGCGCCCTGGGTCAGCCGCTGGACGATCTTCTCGACCAGGGCCGAGAACTCGGCGTCGGGTGCCACGTGGCTCACCAGCCCCGCGTCGTACGCCTCGCGGGCAGTGAGCGGCTCGGCGAGGAGGGCCATCCGCATCGCCCGGGCCCGGCCGATCGCGGCGGCGACCGTGGCCGACGTACCGCCGTCCGGCATCAGCCCGATCCGGGCGAAGGCCAGCAGGAAGCTGGCGGACTCGGTCGCGACGACGAGGTCAGCGGCCAGGGCGGTCGAGCAGCCGACGCCTGCCGCGACGCCGTTCACGGCAGCGACCACGGGCTTGGGGCAGCCGGTGACGGCGCGCACGATCCGGTTGGCAGCGTCCAGGGCGCGTACGTCGAACCGCTCGTGGGCGTCCTGGCCGGAGATGTCGGCGCCGGCGCTGAACGCCGGGCCGGTCCCGGTGAGGACGACGACCCGGACGTCGTCGTTCGACGCGGCGTCCTCGAGCCGTTCGGCCAGGGCGACGGAGAGCTCGCCGCTGAAGGCGTTGAACACCGCCGGCCGGTTGAAGGTCAGCCAGAGTGCACCACCGTCACGCGGCTCGACGAGGAGGTCGTCAGTCTCCAGCAAGGCCCACGCCCGCCTCGCGCATCGCGGCCAGTGCGGCCTGCGTCGTCTCCTGCGCCACGCCGGCGCAGAGGTCGAGCAGCACGGTGGTCTCGAACCCCTCCCTCGCCGCGTCCAGGGCGGTGGCGCGCACGCAGTGGTCGGTGGCGAGGCCACAGATGTCGACGTGGGTGATCTCGTGCTCCCGCAGCCAGTCGGCCAGCGGATGTCCGTCGTGGGCGCCCTCGAAACCGGAGTAGGCGGCCTGGTGCTCGCCCTTGAGGAAGATCGCGTCGAAGGGCTGCGGGTCGAGGTTGGGGTGGAACGCCTCGCCCTCGGTCCCGACCCGGCAGTGCACCGGCCAGGAGTCGACGAAGTCCGGCTCCCTGGCCCAGTGGTCGCCGGGGTCGACGTGGTGGTCCTTGGTGGCCACGACGTGGTCGTACGCCGGCGCGTCCGGCCCACCCGCGCTCCGCTGGTGCAACAGCCGGCCGACGTCCGCGGCGACCTGGGCGCCGCCGGTGACGGGCAGCGATCCGCCCTCGCAGAAGTCGTTCTGCACGTCGACGATGATGAGGGCGGTCTTCACGTCGTCAAAGCTAGCGACGGGCGGACCGGCAACCAGGCGATGACGTCCTGGATCTGCGCGTCCCAAAGCCTCCACTCGTGGGCTCCGGCCCGGAAGTCGACCGTGACGTCCAGGTCCTTGGCCTCGGCGGCCTCGAGGAACTGCCGGTTCTGCACCATCAGCAGCTCCTCCTCGGTGCCACAGCCGACATAGAGCCTCGGCAGCGACGCGGGATCGGCCGCCTCGAGGAGCGCGAGAAGGTCGTCGGCGGGGGTGATCTCGTCG
>JAWWPK010000176.1:0-3694 GCA_033854925.1 Nocardioidaceae bacterium
GCCCGACGGGGCCGCGCCCGGCCCGACGCCGATCGTCGGTGCCAGCGGCTCGTCGGTGCGCTGGTAGAGGTCGGCACAGCCGACGAAGGAGAGGCTCGCCCGCGCCGGGTCGGGGAACGCCGTGCCCTGGACGGTCACCGTCGTGTCGGCGTACGACGGCGCCGCGAGCCCGACGACGCCGAACGCCGTCATCGCAGCAGCAGCCACACCGCCCGAAGCGGCCCGGAACCCTCCCACGAGGGCATTGTCACCCCGGGCACCAAACGACCGGAACACCCGGAATGACTATGTCGCGAACTAGTCCCGGTGCTGTCCGAAGAAGTCCTCGAGCAGCGCAGTCGACTCCTCGGCGCGCACTCCGCTGACCACCTCGGGCCGGTGGTTGAGCCGCTGGTCGCGGACCACGTCCCAAAGGCTCGCCACCGCGCCGGCCTTCGGGTCGAAGGCGCCGAACACCACCCTTTCCAGCCGGGCCAGCACGGCGGCGCCGGCGCACATCGTGCAGGGCTCCAGCGTGACCACGAGCGTGCAGCCCTCCAGCCGCCAGGAGCCCAGGGCCGCCGCCGCGGCCCGGATCGCCACCACCTCGGCGTGCCCGGTCGGGTCGCCCTCGGCCTCGCGCACGTTGCGGCCGGCTCCGATCACGGACCGGGCCGGCGACAGCACCACGGCGCCGATCGGCACGTCGCCCGTCGCCAACGCCGCCCGCGCCTCGACGAGGGCGGCACCCATCGCCGCCTCCCACGGGGACGCCATCAGGCGGAGGTGAGTCCCGCGGCGGAGTCGAACTGCTCGCCGAAGCCGAGCCTCCGCGCCACGTCCGAGAGGATCTCGTCGGGGTAGAGGTCGACGTCGTCGAGGAGCAGCCCCATGTCCATCGCGTGCATCCCCAGGTCGCCGAGCAGGTCGAGGTCGCCGGCCGGCACCTGGTCGTCCTGGTCCTCGAGCTCCAGCTCGGGAAGGCCCAGGAACTCCACCGCGGAACCGGCCAGGTCCCAGTCCTCGGCCGCGGTGACGTCGGAGAGCAGCACCCGGGTCGTCGAGCCGGCGACGCGGACGATCACGAAGAAGTCCTCGTCGACGGCGACCATCGCCACCGCGCCGCTGTCGCCCGGGACCCGGCGCAGCGCATGCGCGATCGTCTCGATGTCTCCCAGATGGTCGTGAGCGAGGTCCTGCACGGTCCACTGACCGTCCGCGCGGTAGGCCGCGAGGGCGAAGTCGATCCTGTCGTCGTGCTCGACCACCCGCCCAGCGTGACAGACCCACCCGTCAGCGACCACCCCCTTTCGGCGGTGGACCAGCCGGTCCGCCGCGGGTTTCCAAGCCGTTCACCAACCGTCGGTATGGCCGCGAACGTGACCCCTCCCGCTGAGTTCGGTAGGTTCGATCCCCATGTTCAACCGCTCCTTGATCCGTCCCCGCCGTGGCCTCGCCGCCGGCACCGCCGCGCTGATGGCGCTCTCGCTCGGCTCGCTCGGCGCAGCGGCTGCCAACGCCGGCCGTCCGGACGCCGCCGCAGGCACCAGCGCCCGACAGGCTCCTGGCCCGATCCACGCCGGCAACACCTTCGGCTGGTACGGCCACGGCGGCCTCGTCTACGACGAGACCTTCGTCGGCCCGCTCAACCACAAGCGCTGGCACGTCGAGGGACCGGGCGCGGTCCGCACCCAGCACGGCATGCTCACCCTCAACACGGCCACCCAGGGCAGCGTCTCGGCGCGGATGACGATCCCCGGCCGCGCCTACGGCCGCTGGGAGACCCGGCTCCGGCAGCGCCAGTACGGCCACAAGCACACGCCGTACCGCGTGCTCACCGAGCTGGTCCCGGTGACGAAGGAGGGCGAGGGCTGCGGCGAGCAGAACATCGCGCTCAACAAGTTCACGATGGGCGACAACCAGGTCAACTTCTACATCCGCACCCGCCCCGACAACCTCTACCAGGCGTCGACGAAGCGTGGCTTCGGCCAGGACCAGTGGCACACGTTCGCGGTCGAGGTCACCCGCAAGCGGATCTCGTGGTTCGTCGACTCGCACGTCATCCGCTCCGAGACCCGGCCCGAGGCGCTGTCCGGCCGCAAGTTCCAGGTCCGGTTCACGATGGAGGCCGAGAAGGGCAAGCGGATGAACAAGGCCCGCATGCAGATGGACTGGCTGCGCTACTGGACGCTGCAGGCCAAGAACGAGCGCTCGACCAAGGCGCCGTTGGCCAAGAAGACGACCTACACCAAGTCCTGCCTGGGCCACAACGCCGCCAACTGACCCTCGGGGCACGCCACTAGGCTGCGGCTCGTGCGCACTCACGTCGTCGAACACCCTCTCGTCGCCCACAAGCTCACCGCCCTGCGCGACGAGAACACGAACTCGCCGACGTTCCGCAGCCTGGCCGACGAGCTGGTGACGCTGCTGGCCTACGAGGCGACCCGCAAGGTCCGCGTCGATCCCTACGACATCGTCACGCCCGTAGCACCGACCACCGGGGTCAAGCTCGCCGCGCCCAAGCCGCTGGTGGTCCCGATCCTGCGCGCCGGTCTCGGCATGCTCGACGGGATGATGCGGCTGCTGCCCACCGCCGAGGTCGGCTTCCTCGGGATGATGCGCAACGAGGAGACCCTCGAGGCCACGACGTACGCCGAACGGCTGCCCGAGGACCTGGCCGGCCGGCAGTGCTACGTGCTCGACCCGATGCTCGCCACCGGCGGCACGCTGTCCGCCGCGATCCGGTTCCTCACCGACCGCGGCGCCAACGACATCACCGCGATCTGCCTGCTGGCCGCGCCCGAGGGCTGCGCGCGGCTCGAGGCCGACCTCGCCGGGCTGGACGTCCCGGTCACCGTGGTCACCGCGGCGATGGACGAGAAGCTCAACGAGAAGGGCTACATCGTCCCCGGCCTCGGCGACGCCGGCGACCGGCTCTACGGCGTCGTCGGCTGACCCCCGCGGCGGTCCCTGCTGCGACACCGGTGACACCGCTGCGGGACTGTGCAGCATTTGACACCTCAGGGGGTGCCAAATGTGGTGCAGTCCCGGATCGGAGCCGGTGACGACGCCGGCGAGCCATTTGCACCACATCCGGGTCCCTCTGGGGTGTCAGATGCGGTGCACATCGGTCAGTCCACCGTTGGTGCGGGGGACTGTGCAGCATTTGGGTCGTCCCTAACGCCCAAAACCTGCACAGTCGGGGTCGCGGCAACCCGGCTAGAGTGCCTTCACGGCAGTGAGCACCTTGCCGAGGGTGTCCTTGGCGTCACCGAACAGCAGGGTGGTCTCGGGCTCGAAGAGCAGCTCGTTCTCGATGCCCGCGAAACCCGGGCGCATCGACCGCTTGAGGAACACGACCGCCTTGGCCTGGTCGGCGTTGAGGATCGGCATGCCGTAGATCGGGGCGCTCGGGGTGTTGCGGGCGGCCGGGTTCACGACGTCGTTGGCGCCGACGACGAGCACCACGTCGGCGTCCTTGAAGTCGTCGTTGATCTCGTCCATCTCGATGAGCTGCTCGTAGGGCACCTGGGCCTCGGCGAGCAGCACGTTCATGTGGCCGGGCATCCGGCCCGCGACCGGGTGGATCGCGTAGTCGACCTCGGTGCCACGGGCCTGGAGCACCTCGACCAGCTCGCGGAGGGTGTGCTGCGCCTGGGCGACCGCGAGGCCGTAGCCCGGAACGACGATGACGCGGTCGGCGTAGCCGAGCAGG
>JAWWPK010000177.1:0-5232 GCA_033854925.1 Nocardioidaceae bacterium
CCGCGCGGGTCAGGTCGGCCAGCGTCGGCTGCTCGCCCGCCAGGAACGGCGCTGCGTCCACGCAGTCGCCCCTTTCGAGGTCGGCCACGCTGGACAGGTCGGCGTGCTGGCGTACGACGACCACCACGGCGACGGCCACGGCGGCTAGTGCCACCGCGACCGCCGTCATGACGGCTCGCCGCAACGGATCAGGATCCGAGCTTGGTGGTCAGCTTCGACCCGTCTGCGTTCGCGATCACGCAGACCAGCTTGTCGCCGGAGGAGGGCGACGAGTCCTGGGTGAGGGCGATGATGAGCAGATCGGGATTGGCGAGCAGGTCGGCGCTTCCGGCCGCGGTCACCGGGGGGGTGCACACGTCAACAGGCGAAGTCAGGCCGTAGCTGGCCGCCTCGTCGGCGGTCAGCGTGCCGGTGGCGAGCACCTCGCCGTCGTGCTTGGTGGAGCAGCCCACGCCCCTGATCTGGGTGACGCCTGACGCGGACTGGTCGGTGAGGCCCTTTGCGGTGATGCAGTCGCCGGCGTTGAGGCTGTCGATGCTCTTGAAGTCCTTGGCGTAGTCGTAGGCCTTGTAGCCGGCGAAGCCGAGGCCGATCGCGCTGATCAGGCTGATCACCAGCGCGGCGATCGCGAGTCCCTTGCCGTGGTTCTGGCCGCCGCGGCTGCGGACCAGCACGATGATGGCGAGCGGGACCGCCACCAGGATGCCGATGCAGGTGCAGCCCAGGATCGAGGCGATCAGCGCGGTGATCGCCATGCCCTTGCCGGGTTCGGCCGGACCCGGCATCGGGGACGGGTACGCGGGGGCGCCGTACGCGGGCTGACCGGGCACCACGGGCTGGCCGTACGCCGGCGCGGCCGGCGGCATCGACGACACCGCCGGCTGGTCGCCGTAGGGCGGCGGGGCGGCGGGTGGGCCCGGTGGGGCGGCCGGGGCAGCAGGCGCGGGGTCGACAGGCGCGGGGTCAGCCGGCGGTGGCGGCGGCGGGGGAGTCGCCGGGGGAGTGCTGGGCGGCGGCGGGGGTGGGGTGCCGTACGGGTTCTGCGGGTCGCTCGGGTCCTGGGGCGTGTCGCCGTCGCCAGGATTCTGCGGAGTGGTCATCGGGTCCCCTTTGAGTGCAGCCGTGGTCGGTGCGCGAGACAGCGTTCCACATGACGGGCCCGCGCGGTGCGGTCACGCGCCAGTCGGCAGCTCCGCCCGCCGCCGCAGCTGGTCCTCGATGTGGGCCGGCTTGCCGACGTAAAGCCCCACGGCGAACAGCGGGACGCTGAGCGCGGTCAGCACCAGCAGCGGGGCCGTCCAGCCGCCGGTGGCGTCGTGCAGGACGCCGACGCCGAACGGGCCGAGCGCGGCCATCAGGTAGCCCGTCGACTGCGTCCAGCCGGACAGCGCCGCTGTCGCACCCGCGGTGCGCGTGCGCAGCCCGACCAGCGTGAGCACGATCGGGAAGGTCACCAGCGCGGTGCCCAGGACGAGCGCCCAGAGCACCGCCAGCGCGTGCGGGGCGACGATCAGGCCGACGTAGGCGACCGGGTAGCAGCTCATGATCAGCACCAGCACCCAGCGCTGGTCGCCCGGGCGGGCCACGACCTGGGGCGCCCACAGCGAGAGCGGGATCGAGACCGAGGCGACGATCCCGACCAGAGCGCTTGCTGTTCCGGCGCCGAAACCAGCGTCCCGCCACAGCGTCGCGAACCAGCCGAACACGGCGTACGCCATCAGCGACTGCAGCCCGAAGAAGAAGGTCATCGCCCAGCCCATGCGGGTGCGGGCGATGTCGCCGTAGCCGACGTCGCGCACCGGCGCGTCGAGCCGCTGGTCGTGGCGGACCAGGCCGAACCACGGCAGCGCCGCGACCGCCGCCAGCACCGCCCAGATCCCGATGCCGTAGCGCCAGCCACCGAACGCGTTGGCCACAGGCACGGTGAGGAGGAACGACGCAGTCAGCCCGACCGCCAGCGCGGTCGTGTAGAGCGCGGTGAGCAGCCCGATCCGGTCGGGGAAGTGCAGCCGGACCAGAGAGGGGATCAGCACGTTCGCCATCGCCATGCCCGCGACGGCGACCACCGACAGGGCCAGGAACGCCGACTCCTGGCGTACGACGGCTCGGCCGGCCAAGCCGACGACGACGGCGAGCAGCGCGAGCAGGGTGACCCGGTGCGGGCCGAGGCGCGCCGCCGCCGTGGGCGCCAGCGCACCGAAGACCGCGAACGCCAGCACCGGCAGCGAGGTGAGCAGCCCCGCGGACGCGGGCCCCATGCCCAGTCCGTCCCGCAGCTCGGCGAGGACCGGACCGACGCTCACCGCCGCCGGACGGAGGTTCGTCGAGAGCAGCAGGATCGCCACCAGGACCAGGACAGTCGAGCGGCGGGACACTCAGGGAGACTAATCGTCGTGCGGCACATCCCTGACACCGAGCGCCGGGCCCGGCTCGCCCAGCGGCACGCGTTGGCGCCCGGGCACCGCGCTGCCGATCCCGAGGGCGCGACCCGGGCGGTCACGGTGCTGCACTCGACCGAGCCCGCCACCGTCTACCTGTCGCTCCGGGCCCGGGTCGACGGCCTCACCGTCGCCGACGTCGATCGGGCGCTCTACGAGGACCGCACGCTGGTCAAGCAGCTCGCGATGCGCCGGACGCTGTTCGTCTTCCCGCGCGACCTGTTGCCGGCGGCCTGGGGGAGTGCGTCGGCGCGGGTGGCCGAACAGCTCGAGGCGCGGCTGGTCAAGGAGGTCGAGGCGGCCGGTCACACGGCCGACGGCGCCGCCTGGCTGGCCTCGGCGAGGGTCGACGTCGTGGCGGCGCTGGCCGGGCGGGCCTTGACCGCCCAGGAGGTCCGCAAGGCCGTGCCGGCGCTCGAGGCGCGGCTCGACCTCTCGCCCGGCAAGAAGTACGCCGCCAACGTGTCGATCGCCCCGCGCGTCCTGACCCAGCTCGGCGTGGAGGGCACCGTGGTCCGGGGCGAGAACGCCGGCCACTGGCGGCTCTCGAAGCCGCGCTGGGCACTGATGGCGGACTGGCTGGGCGACGTACCGCCCCCCGCGAAGGCGGACGAGGGGTACGCCGAGCTGGCCGGCCGCTGGCTGCGGTCGTTCGGCCCTGGCACCGAGGACGACCTCGCCTGGTGGCTCGGTGCCACGAAGGGCGCGGTCCGGTCCGCCTTGGCTGCCCTGGGCGCCGTCGAGGTCTCGCTCGACGGCGGCGGGACCGGCTGGCTGATGCCCGACGACGACGAGCCGGTGGACGAGGTGGAGCCGTGGGCGGCGCTGCTCCCGGTGCTCGACCCGACCGTGATGGGCTGGAAACAGCGCGACTTCTACCTCGGCCCGCACGCACCCCACCTCTTCGACACCAACGGCAACGCCGGCACCACCGCCTGGTGGGACGGCCGGATCGTCGGCTGCTGGGTCCAGGACGCCGCCGGTGTCGTCGAGGTCCGGCTGCTGGAGAAGCTGCCGAAGCAGGCCCGGACCGCGCTGGCCGCCGAGGCCGAGCGGCTCACCGCCTGGCTGGACGGCGTCCGGGTCGGCACCGTCTACTCTTCGACCGCCATGAAGGTCGTCGACTGGATCACGCCATGACCTGCCATGACCTGCCATGACTAGGGAGCAGCCCAAGCAGGCTCCGCCGCCGGTCCAGCGGCTCCGGGTGCGCTACGCCAAGCGGGGCCGGCTCCGGTTCACCAGCCACCGGGACTTCAGCCGTGCCTTCGAGCGGGCCGTCTTCCGAGCCCGGCTGCCGATGGCCTACTCCTCGGGGTTCAACCCGCACCCGCGGATCTCGTACGCCGGCGCGTCGCCGACCGGCGCCGCGAGCGAGGCGGAGTACCTCGAGCTGGCCCTGGCCGAGGTCGTCGACCCGGCCTCCGTGCAGGCTGCCCTGGACGAGGCGATGCCCGACGGTCTCGACCTGGTCGAGGTGGTCGAGGCACCCGGCATCTCGCTGACCGACCTGCTGCAGGCCAGCAGGTGGCGGATCGTGATCCCGGTCCCGCTCGCGGAGGCGGAGGCCGCGGTGGCGGCGTTCCTCGCGGCGGGGGAGGTGCTGGTGCACCGGATGACCAAGAAGGGGTTGCGCGACTTCGACAGCCGCGCTGCGGTGCTCTCGCTGGTGGTCACGCCCGAGGAGACAGGCACGGTGCTGGACCTGGTGCTGCGCCACCTCGAGCCGGCCGTCCGCCCCGACGACGTGCTCTCCGGGCTGACCTCACTCCATGGCCTCGAGCTGGTCGGCGTACCCCTGTTCACCCGGCTGGCCCAGGGACCGCTGGACCCGGGGACCGGCGAGATCGGCGACCCGCTGCGGCCCTGAAATGGGTTGCGGTGGGGGCGGCTGTGCGATACTCGCCAAAGGTCGACCACACGTCGACCCGACGACGTTCTCTGAAGCGAGGCTCGTCGATGCCAGACCGCGACGCGGCCCGGCCGGTCGGTGACAGCGACCGGATCCAAGGGCCGGCGACCGCGGCAGGGATCGGCCGGACTCGGTGTGACACCACGAGGGTGTCGTCGTACATGTTGGCTTGATGCTGCGCGCCGGGTGACCGGGGGCGCGGCGATGACCACCCGGCGGCTCCGGCGGCCGGGTCGAGGAGCAGTACATGCCCGAGGACGAGACCACCACCGCTTCGGAAGCCCGGTCGGAGGCGACCCCGTCGACCGACACCCCTGACGCAGCGCCCGCCAAGAAGACGGCTGCCAGGAAGTCCACCGCCAAGAAGGCGACGGCGAAGAAGACCGCGAGCAAGACAGCGGCCAAGAAGGCGACCGCCAAGAAGACCGCTGCCAAGAAGGTCGCGGACGCGCCGGCCGAGGAGTTTTCGGCCCCCGGCGCTCCCGCCGTGCTCTTCCAGGTCCCTGACGCGGTCGAGAAGCCCAAGAAGAAGGCGGCCAAGAAGGCGCCGGCGAAGAAGCAGGCGGTCGCCGCGGAGCCCGGCGACCAGGACGTCGAGAAGCCGGCCAGGAAGACCGCCGCGAAGAAGAGCACGGCCAAGAAGGCAGCAGACAAGAAGCCGGGCAAGAAGGCCTCCGGCGACCAGCCCGCTGAGGACGACCAGTCTTCTGACCAGTCCTCTGACGACACCCGCGCCGAGTCCGGCGACGGCGAGACGTCGGACGGCGACGGGGCGGCGCGCCGTCGCCGTCGCCGGGGTGGTCGTCGCCGCCGCAAGTCCTCCGACGGTGGATCCGAGGGCGGCGACTCGTCCGAGGACCGCGAGGACGAGGGCGAGCAGGG
>JAWWPK010000178.1:0-13368 GCA_033854925.1 Nocardioidaceae bacterium
AGAAGTACCGCTGACCTTTCACCCTTGCCAGCTACGAACATGACACCGTTCGCTGCTGAATACCCCCGCGAGTCTCAGCCCCGGGCCTCCGACGACGCTCGCTGCGCTCGCGGGCTCCGCCGTCGTCGGAGGCGCCGAGGCTGATCGCGGGGCGCGCTCGCTCCGCTCGCAAGGCTCGCTGCGCTCGCACCGTGCAACTCGTCTCGGTCTGGTCGGGTGGAGTCGATAGACACGCCAGTCCGTCGGAGCCCCGGGATTCACGGTCCGGGGGTGCCCCGCAGGTAGGGTTGGCGGCGCTGAGCTTCCCCCGCGTCAGCCCTGCCACAGCCGCCATTTGCGAGGGAGCATCGTGTACCTGAAGAGCCTGACCCTCAAGGGGTTCAAGTCCTTCGCTTCCTCGACCACGCTCCGGCTGGAGCCGGGGATCACCTGCGTCGTCGGGCCCAACGGGTCCGGCAAGTCCAACGTCGTAGACGCCCTCGCCTGGGTCATGGGTGAGCAGGGCGCCAAGTCGCTGCGCGGCGGCAAGATGGAGGACGTCATCTTCGCCGGTACGTCGGGGCGGCCGCCGCTCGGCCGGGCCGAGGTGCTGCTGACCATCGACAACAGCGACGGTGCGCTCCCGATCGAGTACTCCGAAGTCACGCTGAGCCGGACCATGTTCCGCAGCGGCGGGTCCGAATACGCCATCAACGGCACGCCGTGCCGCCTGCTCGACGTCCAGGAGCTGCTCTCCGACTCCGGCATCGGTCGCGAGATGCACGTCATCGTCGGCCAGGGCCAGCTCGACTCGATCCTGCACGCGACGCCGGAGGACCGGCGGGGCTTCGTGGAGGAGGCCGCCGGCGTCCTCAAGCACCGCAAGCGCAAGGAGAAGGCGCTCCGCAAGCTCGACGCCTGCGACGGCAACCTGACCCGCCTCGGCGACCTGCTCGGCGAGATCCGCCGCCAGCTCAAGCCGCTCGGCCGCCAGGCCGAGGTCGCCCGTCGCGCGGCCGGCGTCCAGTCCGCGGTCCGCGACGCCAAGGCCCGCCTGATCGCCGACGATCTCGTGACCGCCCGCGCCTCGCTCGAGCAGGAGCTCGCCGACGAGTCCGTCCTGGTCGCGCGCCGTGAGGACGTCGAGGGTCAACGGGCCGGCGCGACCCAGCGGGAGAGCGACCTCGAGGCCGCTCTGCGCGAGGACCTGCCTGCGCTGGCCAGGGCACAAGAGACCTGGTTCGCCCTGTCCGGGCTGCGCGAGCGGCTCCGCGGCACCCAGTCGGTCGCCGCGGAGCGGGTCCGCAACGCCGAGGGGCTCGGCACCGGAGAGGTCGCCATGGGCCGCGACCCGGAGGCGCTGGAGGCCGAGGCCGCCCAGGTGCGCGAGCAGGAAACCACCATCGAGACCGAGGTCGAGGAGCACCGCGGCACCCTCGAGCAGGCGGTCTCGGCGCGGCGTACCGCCGAGGACGCCGTCGCCGAGGAGGAGCGCCGGGTCGCCGGCCAGCACCGGGCCGCCGCCGACCGTCGTGAGGGGCTGGCCAGGCTGATCGGCCAGGTCAACTCGCTGCGCTCTCGTGCGGCCGCTGCCGACGACGAGCTCGGCCGCCTCACCCAGGCCTACGAGGACGCCCTGAGCCGGGCGACCCGAGCGCAGCGCGACTTCACCGCTCTCGAGACCAGGGTCGCCGGCCTCGATGCCGGAGAAGAGGGGCTCGACGCCGAGCACGAGGCGGCCGCCGCCGAGCTCGACGACCTCGAGGAGCGGCTGGCCAAGGCGCGCGAGGAGGCCCAGCGCGCCGAGCGCGACCGTGCCACGCTGGCCGCCCGCAAGGACGCCCTCGAGCTCGGCCTCAACCGCAAGGACGGCGCCGGGGCGCTGCTCGCCGCTTCCGACCAGGTCTCCGGGCTGCTCGGTTCGGTGGCTGCGCTGCTGACCGTCCGCAGCGGCTACGAGGTCGCCGTCGCCAACGCGCTGGGCACGGCCGCCGACGCCGTCGCACTCCAGGACGCCGACTCCGCCATCGCGGCGATCGGCCACCTCAAGGAGCACGATCTGGGCCGGGCCGGCCTGGTGCTGGGCTCCGCGGCGTCCTCCGGCATCAGCAGCAACGTGAGCGCATGGCCGGCGTTGCCCGAGGGCGCCTCCTACGCACTCGACGTCGTCACCTGCCCCGAGACCGTCCGCCCGGCTCTCGCCCGGCTGCTCGACCGCGTCGCCGTGGTCGACGACCTGCCCGCGGCCCGGGCCTTGCTCGCCCGCGACGCCTCGCTGACCGCGGTGACCCGCGACGGCGACCTGCTCGGAGCCCACGTCGCCGCCGGTGGCTCGGCCAGTCAGCCCAGCCTCATCGAGATCCAGGCCGCGGTCGACGAGGCCACCCAGCAGCTGTCCGAGGCGGTCGCCGCGTCCGAGCGGCTCGGCTTCGACATCTCCCGGCTCGAGCGCGAGCGGCACGAGGCCCAGAAGCGCGTCGACGTCGCCCTGGCCAAGCTGCACGAGTCCGACGCCACCCTGGCCGCGGTGGCCGAGGAGCTCGGCCAGTTCGGCGCCCAGACCCGCGGTGCGCGCGGCGAGGCGGAGCGGCTCGAGCGGGCCATCGCCGAGGCGCAGGAGGCCCGCACGAAGGACCTCGAAGGGCTCGGCGACCTGGAGGCGCGGTTGACCCGCGCCGAGGAGGACCCCGATCTCGAGGAGCCCGCCGACGACCGCGAGCAGCTTGCCGAGGCCGCCCGCACGGCCCGACAGGGCGAGATGGAGGCCCGGCTCGCGCTGCGCACTGCCGAGGAGCGGTCCCGCGCCCTGCACGGCCGGGCCGACCAGCTGCTGCGCGCCGCCCGGGAGGAGCGCGAGACCCGGGCCCGCGAGATCGAGCGCCGGGCCCGGCTGCTCCGCGAGGGCGAGGCGGCCCAGGCGGTCGGTGCGGCGGTCACCTACGTGCTGGAGCGCCTGGACGTCTCGATCGGCCGGGCCGCGGCGGCCCGGGCGGACGTCGAGCGGGCCCGCCAGGGTCGCGAGGAGCAGCTGCTCGCCGTCCGCGCCCAGCTGCGCGACCTGGCCCGAGAGCACGACGAGCTCGTCAACTCCGTCCACCGCGACGAGATGGCCCGCACCCAGCAGAAGATGCGGATCGAGCAGCTGGAGGAGCGCGCACTCGAGGAGCTCGGCATGGGCGGCGACGTACTGGTCGCCGAGTACGGCCCCGGGCTGCCGGTCCCGGTCGACCACAAGCTGCCCGACGGCGAGCAGCCGGAGGCCGCCGAGTCCGACGGACCCGCCGAGCCCGAGACGACGCCGTTCGTCCGCGAGGAGCAGCAGAAGCGGCTGCGCTCCGCCGAGCGCGAGCTGGCGATGCTCGGCACCGTGAACCCCCTGGCGCTGGAGGAGTTCAGCGCGTTGGAGGAGCGGCACCGGTTCCTCGGCGAGCAGCTCGAGGACCTGAAGCGGACCCGCAAGGACCTGCTCGACATCGTCCGCGAGGTCGACGCCCGGGTCGAGCAGGTCTTCACCGAGGCCTACGTCGACGTGGAGCGAGCCTTCGAGGAGACCTTCGCCCGCCTGTTCCCGGGCGGCGAGGGCCGGCTGGTCCTCACCGACCCCAGCGACATGCTCAACACCGGGATCGAGGTCGAGGCCCGCCCGCCCGGCAAGAAGATCAAGCGGCTCTCGCTGCTCTCCGGTGGGGAGCGCTCGCTGGTCGCGGTCGCCTTCCTGGTGGCGCTGTTCAAGGCCCGCCCCTCGCCGTTCTACATCCTCGACGAGGTCGAGGCCGCCCTCGACGACACCAACCTCGGCCGGCTGCTGGAGATCTACGAGGAGCTCCGCGAGAACTCCCAGCTGCTGATCATCACCCACCAGAAGCGGACCATGGAGGTCGGCGATGCGCTCTACGGCGTGTCGATGCGCGGGGACGGTGTCTCGGCCGTGATCAGCCAGCGGCTGCGCGAGGCCGAGTCCGCCTAGGAAACGAGTCACCGCGTGCCTACCGCCCGACCGACCCGCGACCAGTACGTCCACTGGGAGCAGGTCACGACGCGCTGGGCCGACATCGACGTCTACGGCCACATGAACAACGCCCGCTACTTCGAGATCATCGACACCGTCGTCAACAACCACCTCGAGCGGGCCACCGGCACCGACATCCGCACGCTGCCGGCGATCGGCGTGGTGGCGGAGGTCGGGTGCAAGTACTTCGCCGAGGTCGGCTACCCGGCGCCGGTCGACGTCGGTGTCTACGTCGAGCGGCTCGGCAACTCCTCGGTCGTCTACAAGGTCGGGCTGTTCCAGGGACCCGAGCGGGAACCCGACGACGAGGCCCGCGCCGAGGGCACCTTCGTGCACGTGTACGTCGACAACACCGACCCCGCCCGCCCGGTCGTGCCCATCCCCGACGAGATCCGGGCCGCGATCGCGTCACTTGTTCGCGCTTGAACCGTTGAGCGGGTGTGACCGCGATCGTGATCGGGATGATCCTGATCCTGATCGTCGCGCTCGTCGTCATCGCGGTGTTCTCCGAGGAGGAGGACGACTGGACGACCAGCCGGCCCGGCCGGAAGGACCCCAACGAGGGCAGCCTCGACGACCTGCTGGGCTGAAGTCCTGATTGGATGGGAGGCATGTCCTCCCTGGCGCTGCTGATCCTCATCATCGCCGTCGTCGCCCTGGCGCTGATCGGCGTCGTGATCGGGTTCGTGGTCCGTGGCCGCAGGCCGACGACACCGCTGCCGCCAGAGAGCCCCAGCGCGACCGTCACCGAGGCCGCACCGTCGGAGAGCACCGCGCCGACCACCACGATCGAGAAGCCGGAGTCGACCGCCTCCCGGCTGGTCCGGCTGCGGCAGCGGCTGGCCGGGTCGCAGGGCGGTCTCGGCCGCGGCCTGCTCAGCCTGCTCAGCCGCGAGCGGCTCGACGAGGACACCTGGGAGTCGATCGAGGACGTCCTGCTCGGCGCGGACCTCGGGGTCGGTCCCACTCAGCAGGTCGTCGAGGGGCTGCGCACCCGGCTCCGGGTCGAGGGCAGTCCCGAGGACCCCAAGGCCGCGCTCCGCGCCGAGCTCGTCAGCCTCGTCGACCCGACCATGGACCGCCGGCTCCAGGTCAGCGGCGCCGACGGCAACCCGGGCGTCGTACTCGTGGTCGGTGTCAACGGCACCGGCAAGACCACCACCGTCGGCAAGCTGGCCCGGATCCTGGTCGCCGAGGACCGCACCGTGATGCTGGGTGCGGCCGACACGTTCCGCGCGGCGGCGGTCGACCAGCTCGCCACCTGGGGCGAGCGGGTGGGCGTCGAGGTGGTCCGCGGCCCCGAGGGCGGCGACCCCGCGAGCGTCGCGTTCGACGCGGTGCAGCACGGCCTGGACAACGGCGTCGACACCGTCATCGTCGACACCGCCGGCCGGCTGCAGAACAAGGCCGGCCTCATGGACGAGCTGGGCAAGGTCAAGCGCGTGATCGAGAAGCAGACACCGGTCACTGAGGTACTCCTCGTCATCGACGCCACCACTGGCCAGAACGGCCTGATCCAGGCCCGGGTCTTCTCCGAGGTCGTCGACGTCACCGGCATCGTGCTCACCAAGCTCGACGGCTCCGCCAAGGGCGGCATCGTGGTCTCGGTGCAGCGCGAGCTCGGCGTACCGGTGAAGCTGGTCGGCCTCGGCGAGGGCCCCGACGACCTGGCGCCGTTCGACGCCGAGGCGTTCGTCGACGCGCTCCTCGGCTGAGGCTCGGCCGCCCATGCTCGTCTCCGTCGTCCTCGACCCGGGACACGACGACGAGCTCCGTGCCGTCTCCCTCGCCAGTGTCGAGAACCAGACGCTGACCGACTGGGAGGTCGTCACCGACCTGGCCCGGGCGACGGGGGAGTACGTCGCGTTCCTCGACGCCGGTGACTCCTGGGTGCCGGACCGGCTGGAGCGGCTGGTCGCGCTGCGGCTGCCGTTCGTCGCCGACGAGCTCGAGGGGGAGCGCGGCAACGGCGACAAGGTGGTCTTCCGCACCCCGGCCCCGGAGGTGGAGCCCGCCCGGCTGGTCGCCCAGCGGGACGCGCTGCTCGGGCTGGGACCGGCGGACCCGGCCCTGCCGGCCGCCTGGCTGCTCGACCTCCTGATGCGCCATGACACCGCGGTCGAGCTGGTGCCGAGCATCGGCGTACGGCGCCGGTTCCCGGACCGGCGCCGCGCGCTCCGACCACCGCCCGGCGACTGGCGGCGCGTCGTGCTCAACAGGCACCTCGTCGACTGGGCCACGCTGGAAGCGCGGACACCCACCCCGGGGCTGACGTCCGTCATCGTTGCGGCCTACGACGAGAGCGAGCTCACCGGGGCGTGCGTCGAGTCGCTCCTGGCCGACGAGGGCCAGGTCGAGGTGATCGTGTGGGACGACGGCTCGTCGCCCGAGGTTGCCGCCGCGCTCGACCGGCTGGCCGGCGACCGGGTGCAGGTCCACCACAGTTCCGAGAACCACGGCTTCGCGCTGGGCAACAACCTCGCCCTCGCCCATGCGACCGGTGACGTCGTCGTCTTCCTCGACAACGACAGCACGGTGCCGCCGGGCTGGCTGGGTCCGCTGCGCGAGGCCCTGGCCGACGACGACGTGCTCGGCGCGCAGCCGCTGCTGCTCCGTCCCACCGGGTCGATCCGGTCCGCTGGCGTCGCCTTCCCCACCTGCGGCGGGCTGCCACACGCGTTCCTCGACGGGTTCCCCGCCGAGGACGCCTACGGCGTCGAGGGGCTGCAGTTCCAGGCGCTCACCGGGGCGGCGCTCGCGCTGCGCTACACCGATGTGGTGACGCTACGTGGCTTCGACCCGGTCTTCACCAACGGCATGGAGGACGTCGACCTGTGCCACCGGCTCCGGCAGCTGCGCGACGGCCATTTCCGTGTCCTCGACAGCAGGCCCGTGGTGCACCACGGGTCGCGTACCCCCGACCGCCACGACAAGCACCTCACCAACCGCACCGTCTACCTCGAACGCTGGCAGCGCGTCCTTGCCCCGCGGGACGACGAGGCGCTGTGGGCCACCCGCGGGCTCCGTGTCGTCGACCACGACATCGGGCCGGCCCGGGACGATGCGCCGCCGCGACTGCGGATCCCGCGGCCGGTGCTGGTCCGTGAGGCCCGGCTGCAGGTCTCCGAGACGCCAAGGCTGCGCTGGGCGATCAAGAACGCCGCCCCCGCGGGGCCGGGAGGAGAGCGCTGGGGCGACACCCACTTCGCGGCGTCCCTCGCCACAGCGCTTCGCGACCACGGCCAGGAGGTCGTCGTCGACCGGCGCCCTGAGTGGGACCGGACCACCGGCCGCCACGACGACGTGGTGCTGGTGCTGCGCGGCCTGGTCCGCCACGACCCCAGCCCCGAGCAGGTCTCGCTGCTCTGGGTCATCTCGCACCCCGAGCTGGTGAGCGCGGACGAGGCGAACGGCTACGACCGCGTCCTCGCCGCCGGCCGGCCCTGGGCCGAGCGAAGGTCCCGCGACTGGGCGGTGCCGATCGAGCCGATGCTGCAGGCCACCGACTCCGAGCGGTTCCACCCCGACGCCGGCACTCCCGGAACCGGCGAACCCGTTCTCTTCGTCGGCAACTCGCGCCGACAGCTCCGTCCGGTCGTCCGCGACGCGCTCGCCGCCGGCCTCCCGCTCGCGGTGTACGGCGACCTGTGGTCCGGCCTGGTCCCCGACGAGGTGGTCCGCGGCCGGTCGATCGCCAACGACCAGCTCGCTGCGGCGTACCGCTCCGCCGGCGTCGTCCTCAACGACCACCACGACGCCATGCGCGTCGACGGCTTCGTCTCCAACCGGCTGTTCGACGCGGTCGCCAGCGGCGCGCGGGTCGTCACCGATCCGATCGACGGGCTCTCCGAGCTGTTCGGTCCCTCGGTCCAGGCCTACGAGACCCCCGGCGACCTGGCCCGGCTCGCCACTCTCGCCGATCCTGACGCCGTCTTCGGCGACGAAGCCACCCGCCGGGCCGCCGCCGACCGGATCCGCGCCGAGCACTCCTTCGCCGCCCGGGCCAGGCGCCTCGTCGAGGTCGCCCACGAGGCCAGGGCAGAACGCCGGGCCTAGGACCGGATCGCGAACGAGCGCGCGAGGTCGTCCGGGTCGGCGACGCGGAGCAGGTTGCGCTCCAACATGTCCACCGGCGCGTCGGGGACGACGGCCAGGATCCGGTCCTTCCACTCGGCCAGGTCGGGGGTGTCGTAAGGGTTCGCGACCAGGAAGCGGCGCTTGAACAGCGGGAAGCCCTCGGCCAGCAGGTCGAAGACACCCGGACCGTAGATCGGGTGGTTGGGTCGCAGCTCGGGCACCCAGGTCGAGAAGTCGAAGCCCTGGCCGACGAGGTACTGCGTGGTGCCGGTCTCGTACTTCTGCACCAGGTTGGCCCGGTCGCGCTGCGGCCGGACCGCGTCGAGGCGGCGCCGGAAGCCGGGGTCGTCGAGCACCGGCCGGCGCAGGGCGAGGAAGTAGGAGCCGACGTGCACCAGCTCGGGGTAGCGGAACGCCGTGGGCGGCAGCCATGACCGCTTCACCTCCTCCAGGGGCACCGACTGGGGCTGGGCCGGCTCCGGCTCGAACCGCCGGGCGGTGACCTGCAGCCCCCAGAAGTCGCCCGGTCTGGTGTCCATCTCCGCGAACACCTCGTCGAGCGGCCTCAGCAGCCAGCACGAGTCGTTCGCGAGCAGGACCTCGTCGTACGCCCCGAGCGCCTGCCAGCCGACCAGCTCCCCGGCCAGCAGGCTCCACGATCCGAAGTCGTGTGCTCCGTGGGACCGCACCCAGGCGCCGGAAGCACCGGACAGCCGCTCGAGCTGGCCGTCCTGCATCGTCCCGTCCGCGCACACGAAGACGTCGGCGTGCCGGGCCAGCTCGGCGACGTACGCCGCGACGCAGTCGTCGACCAGCCCGTCCGGGTCGTACATCGCGAACAGGCAGGCCCGCCGCGGAGTGGCTGGCAGCGTCGTCGGCGGACGCCGGAGGCGCTGGGGGAGCGGCAGCAGCCCGCGGTGCCGGCCGTCGAGCAGGTAGTGCACCAGCGGGTTGGTGGCGGTCTCCGACTCGTCGGTCGGGTCGAGGTACTCCGCCCAGTACCACCACACGTCGAAGTCGAGGCTCGGGTTGCGAAGCGCCCGCCAGCCGCGCCGGCAGAAGTGGTCCACCGGCTCGGCGCCGCGCTCGGCCTGGGCCTGGTTGTGGGCCAGGTAGCCGGCCTCGTCGACCGCGCCCGCAAGCCGGACGACGGCGATCTCGCAGCGCCGGCCCTGTCCGACCGTCACCTCGCCCGCCGGGGGCAGGTCCAGCGCGGACACTCCCTCCTCGAGCGCCCTGCGCAGCAACGCCTCGCCCTCCGTGGCGTCCGGCCCCGCGGCCAGCCACGCCGCCACCAGTCCAGCCCAGGCGGGTGCGAAGTCGGACGGGGTCACGCGGCACATCATCGCGTGTGCTCGAGTCCCGGCCTCGGCTGCGGTTGGTTTCGACGCGCTGTCGCGACTCCGTTCCTCAGTCGCGGCGCTTGCTCAACCTTCGCGAGCCCACGGCGTCCGCTCGTTCCTCGCGGTCGCCTGCTCGCTCGTAACACAGAAGTAACAAGAACCGGGAACCCGTTGCATGCCCGCAACACGGTGCGGATGGCCGCGAAACCTGCTGCCACGAGGGTTCTGGACAACGCAGCGGGCCCCGGCATGGACAGCGTCGTCTCCCCGAGAGCCGCGTCCCGCTCCCTGGTTCCTGTTGGAGGTTCTGTGGACGGCTATTACGCCTTCATGCTGGTGGCGACGGCCCTGGTCCTGATGATGACCATCCCCGCGCTGGCGCTGTTCTACGGCGGCATGAGCCGCTCGAAGTCCGTGCTGAACATGATGATGATGTCGTACGTCGCCTTCGCGGTCGCGGCCATCGTGTTCGTGCTGTGGGGCTGGTCGGAGGGCTGGGGCGGCGACGGCGCCGGCAACGCCAACGGCAAGCTGATCGCCAGCCCGTTCGAGATGTTCGGCCTCGACGGCGTCTCGCACGTCAACTACATCTACGTCCTCTTCCAGCTGACCTTCGCCGCCATCACGGTCGCGCTCATCTCGGGAGCGATCGCCGACCGCGTCAAGCTGTCGTCCTGGATCGTCTTCGTCCCGCTGTGGCTGACGCTCTGCTACTTCCCGGTCGCCCACAACGTGTGGGCCGGCGGCTGGCTGGCGAGTCACTGGGTCGCGCAGGACTACGCGGGTGGCACGGTCGTGCACATCAACGCCGGTATCGCCGGCGGCATCCTGGCCCTTGTCATCGGCCGGCGCGTCGGGTTCGGCAAGGAGCCGATGCGTCCGCACAACCTCACCCTGACGATGATCGGCGCCGGCCTCCTGTGGTTCGGCTGGTACGGCTTCAACGTCGGCTCGATCGTCTTCACCGCCGACTCGCTCAAGAGCGTTGACGCGTTCTCGGCGCAGTTCCAGGGCGAGACCGGCGTGACGTTCATGAACACCACCATCGCCACCTGCGCGGCGATGCTCGGCTGGCTGCTGATGGAGCGGCTCCTGCACGGCAAGGCGACCTCGCTCGGCGCGGCGTCGGGCATCGTGGCCGGGCTGGTCGCGATCACCCCGTCCTGCGGCGCGGTGAACCTGGTTGGCGCCATCGTGGTCGGTGCCGTGGCCGGCATGGCCTGCGCCGCCGCTGTCGGCCTGAAGTTCAAGCTCAACATGGACGACTCCCTGGACGTCGTCGGCGTCCACCTCGTCGGCGGTCTGGTCGGCACGCTGCTCATCGGCTTCGTGTCGACCTCGTCCGCGCCGGGCGGCATCGACGGCCTCTTCTACGGCGGGGGGGCCACGTCGCTCGGCCACCAGTCGCTGGCGGCACTGTTCACGATCGTGTGGACCGGCACCCTCACCACGGTCATCGCCTTCGCGATCAAGTACACGATCGGCTGGCGGGTCACCGAGGAGGACGAGGTGGAGGGCATCGACTTCGCCGAGCACGGCGAGACGGCCTACGACCTCGCCCGCGACCTGGGCAGCTTCGCAGCTGGCAGCTCCGGAGCGTCGGTCCTGACCAAGAGCACCGTCAGTGAAGGAGCGAACGCGTGAAGCTCGTGACCGCGGTGATCAAGCCGCACAAGTGGGAGGACGTCCGAGAGGCCCTCGAGACCTTCGGCGTGACCGGCATGACCGTCAGTGAGGTCAGCGGCTACGGCCGGCAGAAGGGCCACACCGAGGTCTACCGGGGCGCCGAGTACGACATCGCCCTGGTGCCCAAGATCCGCATCGAGATCGTCGTGGACGACGGCGACGCCGAGGACGTCGTCGGCATCGTGGTGAAGACCGCGCAGACCGGCCGGATCGGTGACGGCAAGGTCTGGGTCAGCCCCGTCGAGACGGTGGTCCGGGTCCGCACCGGCGACCGCGACGCGGCGGCGCTCTAGCGAGAACAGCACCGGCCCGGCTCTCCACTGTGGGAGAGCCGGGCCGGTGACATGATCGGGCAAGACCCGCACCGGACCACGGAGGAACCCATGAAGCTCGTCACCGCAGTGGTCAAGCCCCACAAGTGGGAGGACGTCCGGGTCGCACTTGAGGCTGCCGGGGTGACCGGCATGACGGTCAGCGAGGTCAGCGGCTACGGCCGGCAGAAGGGCCACACCGAGGTCTATCGGGGCGCCGAGTACGACATCGCCCTGGTGCCCAAGGTGCGTCTCGAGATCGTCGTCGATGATGGGGATGCCGAGGCCGTCGTCAACGCGATCGTGTCGAGCGCGCAGACCGGCCGGATCGGCGACGGCAAGGTCTGGGTGGTGCCCGTCGAGACGGTGGTCCGCGTCCGCACCGGCGAGCTCGACGAGTCAGCGGTCTGAGCCCGACCCTGCCGAGCCCATCGTGACCGCAGACGAGCGCACCCGGCGTACGGCGGACGCGGACGCCCTCTGCGCGAAGGCGTGGTCCGACGTCGGCGGCCCCGATGTCGGGCTGGCCCTGGTCGCGGTCGGCGGCTACGGCCGCTCCGAGCTGGCGCCGCACTCCGACCTCGACGTCGTCCTGGTCAGCGACCCCGACGGGGCTCTCGACGACAAGGCGCAGCTGCGCCGGATCGCCGAGCAGGTCTGGTACCCGCTGTGGGACTCCGGGGAGAACGTCGACCACTCTGTGCGGTCACTGCCCGAGATGGTCTCCGCCGCCCAGAGCGACCTGAAGGTCGCGTCCGGGCTGCTGGACGTCCGCCACGTGATCGGTGACCCCAACCTCACGCTCCGGCTCCGCACCACGATGCTCGCGCAGTGGCGCCGAGAGGCCCGCGAGCGGCTGCCGGAGCTGCACAAGCTGGTCCGCTCGCGGCACGACCTGATGGGCGAGCTCGCGCACGAGTCGGTGCCCGACCTCAAGGAGGCCGAGGGCGGGATCCGCGACGCGACCGTGCTCAAGTCGCTGGTCGCGACCTGGCTCGTCGACGTCCCGCACGTCGAGCTCGAGCGCAGCCGGATGGCTCTGCTCGACGTCCGCGACCTCCTGCACGGGATCGCCGGGCGGGCCACTGACCGGGTGGCGCCGGAGCTGTGGTCGGAGCTCGGCCACGCGCTCGGTGTCGCTGACGCGCGGGCCGCACAGGTGCACGTCCGCGAGCTCGGCCGCCGGATCACCCACCTGTCCCGGCTGACCTGGCGGCGGGTGGACGACGCACTGGCCCGCCCCGCCCACGTCGGCGAACGCCGCCCGTCGCTGACGCCGCTCGCCGAGGGCGTCGCCCTGGCTGCGAACGAGGTGGTGCTCGACAGGCACGCCCGCCCGTCCGAGGACCCCGCGCTGCTGCTCCGCGCCGCCGCCGAGGCCGCCGAGCGGGACGTGGTGCTGGCGCCACCCACCGCGGCCCGACTGGCCCGCGAGTGTGCGCCGTTGCCCGACCCGTGGCCGCAAGAGGCCCGCCGGCTGCTGGTCCGGCTGCTGGCCTCGGGGCGCGGGCTGCTCGGCACCTGGGAGACCCTCGAGGAGACCGGCGCGCTCGCGCAGATCCTCCCCGAGTGGGAGCGGATCCGGCTGCTGCCGCACGCGTCGGCGATCCACCGGTTCACGGTCGACCGGCACGTCGTGGAGACCTGCACCGAGGCCGCGGGACTGATCCGCCAGGTCGCGCGCCCCGACGTGCTGATGGTCGCCGCGCTGCTCCACGACATCGGCAAGGGCAGCCTCACCGAGCACAGCGTCGCCGGTGAGCCGATCGCCCGGAGCATCGCGACCCGGATGGGGTTCGACGAGTCCGGCGTCGATCTCATCGCGCTGCTGGTGCGCTGGCACCTTCTGCTCGCCGAGACCGCGACCACCCGCGACCCCGACGACCCGGCCACGGTCGAGAGGCTGGCCTCCAGGCTAGGCTCCACGGAGGCGCTCGACCTGCTCACGGTGCTCACCGAGGCC
>JAWWPK010000179.1:0-5371 GCA_033854925.1 Nocardioidaceae bacterium
TTGTCGAGACCGCCGCAACGAAGGGCTGGGAGCCGACCCTGCGGTCATCTCGACAGGCTCGGTGGGCGGTGGTCGAGTCCCGGCGTCACGACCGACAGTGCCGTACGAGCTCGGGTGGGGCACCTATCGCGTCTCCACGCTGCCGGTCGGGACGAGAAGCCGCGTGTGCACCTCGCTCACCGTGGGGTTTCGGTCAGCCCGCAGAGTCCTGACCCTCACGCGAGCGGAAGTCCCGCCGCCGGGCGTTGACGGTGGCGACGGCCTCGACGAACGCCGGCACGAAGGTCTCGGTCTCCAGGACGCAGGCCGCGTGGCCGGTGTCGATGTCGTGGATGGTGGCTCCGGGGATGGCGCGGGCGACGGCGATCTGGCGCGCCGGCTGGATGACGTGGTCGTTGCGGTTGACGACGACTGCAGTCGGGACGTTGATCTCGCCGAGCCATGGCCGGGAGTGGTGCCGGCCGAGGGCGGCGATGGCCTGGGCGACCGCCCAGGGCGAGGTGGAGCGGAGCTCGGCCAGCGCCCACTCCTCGATGTCGCGGGGCTCGATGGCCAGGGCCTGCGCGGCCGCGCGCGAGGCGTGCACCGCCGTCCGCGACCGGGAGACGGTGCGCAGTCCGAGCATGGTGGCGCCCATGGTGGTGAAGAAGGCTCGTTCGCCGAGGGTCATCTGGAACCGGTCCGTGGTCGCGCACAGCACCAGGCCGCGGAGCCTGCCGCCGTGCTGTCGCCAGACCCGCTGCGCCACGATCGAGCCCAACGAGTAGCCGGCGACGATCACCTCGTCGAGCTCGAGCACCTCGATCAGGGCGCCGACGTCGTCTGCGCAGTCCACCAGCGAGAACTCCTCGCTCTGGATGCCCCGCCCGTGCCAGCGCAGGTCGAGGGTGACCACCCGGAACCGCCGCGACAGCGGCTCGATGACCGGGTACCACGTCAGCAGCCCGGTGCACCCCAGCGCGTGCAGCAGCACGATCGCGGGGGAGTCGGGCGACGGCCCCGGGGTGTCGGTGACGTACGTCGACCCGCGGCCCGGGAGGTCGACCATCCGTCCCCGCGGAAGGCGCGCGTACGGCAGGTAGACCCGGCGACGCAGCCTTCCGAGCGGGTCGAGCATGGCTCTCCTATCTAGAACACGTTACAGTTTTGCACGTGGCGACCGACGGATTCACGCAGGTGGACCCCCAGCGCGCCGAGTCCCTGGCGGCGGTCCGGTCGGTGCTGGCCGACGTGCTCGACCGCGACGGCGGCTGGGCCGAGCTGGCCGGAGCCGGGCTGCTCGGGCTGGCCGTCCCCGAGGCGTACGGCGGCGAGGGGCTCGGGCTGCCCGAGGTGAGCGTGCTGCTCCGCGAGACCGGCATCCGCGCGAAGCACCTCCCGGTCTGGGAGACGCTCTGCTGCGGCGTAATGACCCTGGCCGGGCACGGCACCGACGAGCAGCAGGCCGCGCTGCTGCCGGGTGTCGCGGCCGGCGAGGTCGTGCTGACTCCCGCGGTGCGCGAGCTCGCGTCGACGACGTACGCCGACGGCACGGTCACCGGCCGCAAGATCGGCGTCACCTACGCCACCGAGGCGAGCCACCTCCTCGTGACCGCGCGACGCGGGGACGAGACGGTGGTCGCGCTCGTCGACGTCAGCGATCCGGGCGTCACCCTCATCGAGTCCGGGTCGAGCGCCCGGACCACCACCCACACGGTCGTGTTCGCCGCTGCCGCGGCCGACCTGCTGCAGGGCGACGCGGCGCGAACCCTGCTCGACCTCTGGACGGCGGGCCTCTGCCTCACCGCCGCCGGCGTGGTGGCCGGCGCCCGCGACCTGACGGCGACCTACATCAAGGGCCGCACGCAGTTCGGCCGCAGCCTGGCGGAGTTCCAGGCGGTCGCGATGCAGATCGCCGACGTCTACATCTCCTCGCGCACCCTCGACCTGGCCGCCGAGAACCTCGCGTGGCGGCTCGACCAGGGGCTCGATGCGAGCGACGACCTCGCGGTCGCGGCGTACTGGACCTGCACGGAGGGACCGGAGGCGCTGCGCACCTGCCACCACCTGCACGGCGGCATGGGGGTCGACGAGACCTACCCCCTGCACCACTACTTCAGCTGGATCACCGACATCACGCATGCGCTCGACGTCCGCGCCGAGGCGGTGCCGATCGAGGACCCGACCACCAAGAACCTCGAGCTCAGCCGGTCCCAGCGCGCGTTCAAGGCCGAGATCCGGGAGTACTTCTCGGGTCTCGCGAGCCACAACGAGCACCGCGAGATGGGCCTGGACCGGCACGGCGACGTCTACCAGCGCGTCGTGCGCCAGATGGGCGACGACGGCCGGATGGGCGTCGGCTGGCCCGAGGAGTACGGCGGCCAGGGTCTCGGCGAGATCGAGCAGACGATCTTCGCCAACGAGGCGCAGTACGCCGACGTGCACCTGCCCGCGGTCACGTTGCAGACGGTCGGCCCGACGCTGATCAAGTACGGCAGCGAGAAGCAGAAGGACATGTTCCTCAAGCGGATCCTCGCGGGCGACGTGCACTTCGCGATCGGCTACTCCGAGCCCGACGCCGGCACCGACCTGGCCTCGCTGCGCACCACCGCCAGGAAGGACGGCGACCACTACGTCGTCAACGGCCAGAAGATGTGGACCACCGGCGGGCACCAGGCCGACTACGTCTGGCTCGCGGTCCGCACCGACCCGGATGCGCCCAAGCACAAGGGCATCTCGATCCTGATCGTCGACACCAGGGACCCCGGCTACTCCCACACGCCGATCATCACCGCGGACGGCTCGCACCACGTCAACGCGACGTACTACAACGACGTCCGCGTCCCGGTCGACATGCTCGTCGGCGAGGAGAACCAGGGTTGGAAGCTGATCACCACCCAGCTCAACCACGAGCGCGTGATGCTCGGTCCGGCCGGCCGGATCGAAGGGCTCCGCGACCGGGTCGTCGAGTGGGCGTCCAAGGCCGGCGTGGTCGAGCGTCCGGACGTCGTCGAGCTGCTCGGGCAGGTGACCGCGGTGTTCCGGGTCAACGAGCTGCTCAACTGGGAGGTGGCCCGCGCGGCCGCCATCGGCGAGATCTCGGTCGGCGACGCGTCGTCGTCCAAGGTGTTCGCGGCAGACCAGGTCCAGCACCTGCTCGACCAGCTCACCCGGGTCGTGCACCGCTACGGCGACCCGTCGGACGAGGAGACTCGGACCCTGATGGAGTACCTCGACGGCCAGAAGAAGCGGAACCTGGTCCTCACCTTCGGGGGTGGCGTGCAGGAGGTGCAGCGCGAGCTGATCGCGATGTTCGGCCTCGGCCTGCCCCGGGTGCCCCGCTGATGGGGGACAAGCACGAGCGGATCATGGCCGAGGCCGAGCGGATCAAGGCACTCGGCGACGCGTCGGAGTCGGTAGCGCCGTACCCGGTCAACCAGGCCACCATCGGCACCTGGCTGGACGCCATGGGCTACGACAACGAGCGGTTCCGCCGGGGCGAGGCGCCGCCCTCGATGGCGCAGGTGTGGACGATGCCCGGCCTCGGCCGCAAGCGCCCGCCGGAGGATCCGCTGAGCCGGATGACGGAGTTCCTCACCGACGAGGGCTACACCGCGGTGCTGGGCACCAACTGCGAGCAGAGCTACGTGCGCTACCTCCGCGTCGGCGAGGAGCTGCGGGTCACCAGTGCCCTCGACTCGGTGGCCGGCCCCAAGAACACCGCGATGGGCGAGGGCTACTTCGTGACGTCCCGCAACACCTGGTACGTGGGTGACGAAGTCGTGGCGACCATGCTGTTCCGCGTGCTGAAGTTCATCCCCAGGGGGGACTCGTGACGGTCCGGCCGATGGTCAACCGGGACTCGCAGTTCTTCTGGGACGGCACCAGCGCCGGCGAGCTGCGGATCCAGAAGTGCAACGTCTGCGGCGCGAAGCGGTTCCCGCCCGGACCGGCCTGCCAGTCCTGCGAGGCCTACGACCGCGGCTACGACGTCGCCGCCGGCACCGGAACGGTCTTCTCCTACGTCGTGCACCGCCACCCTCCGGTCCCCGGCAAGGAGCTGCCGATCGTGATCGCGCTGATCGACCTCGACGAGGGGGTCCGGATGGTCGGCGAGGTCGCCGGCGTGGCGGATGACGAGATCGAGATCGGGATGCCGCTGCGGGTGGACTTCAACAAGGTCGACGACGACCTGACTCTGCCGGTCTGGAGGAAGGCATGAGGACCCTCGAGGCCGGCCAGGTCATCCCGGAGTGGAGCCTGCCGATGACGCCGACCACCATCGTGAGCACCGCGATCGCGACCCGGGACTGGCAGGACGTCCACCACGACCGCGACGTCGCCCAGGCCGCAGGGTCCAAGGACATCTTCATGAACATCCTGACCACCAACGGGCTGGTCGAGAAGTTCGTCAGTGACTGGGCCGGCCACGACGCCGAGCTCAAGGGCATCGCGATCCGGCTCGGCGCGGCCGCGCACCCCTACGACACGCTGACGTTCAGCGGGACGGTCACCGACGTCTCCGACGGGATCGCCACCATCGACATCGTCGGCCGGGTCTCGCTGGGCGACCACGTGACCGGCACCGTGCGGATCGCCCAAGGAGTGACCGAGTGACGCTCTCGGGGAAGGCCGCCATCGTCGGCATCGGCGCCACCGAGTTCTCCAAGGCGTCCGGCCGCTCCGAGCTCCAGCTCTCCGTCGAGGCGGTGCGCGCGGCCCTGGCCGACTGCGGGCTGTCGGCCGCCGACGTGGACGGGCTGACGACGTTCACGATGGACACCTCCTCGGAGATCGCGGTGGCGCGCGAGCTCGGCATCCCGGAGCTGCGCTTCTTCAGCCGGATCAACTTCGGCGGCGGCGGGGCCTGCGCGACCGTCCAGCAGGCGGCGATGGCCGTCGCGACCGGCGTGGCCGACGTCGTGGTCTGCTACCGCGGCTTCAACGAGCGCTCCGAGAGCCGGTTCGGTCAGTTCTCGCTCGCGGCCGCCACCCAGGTGAACACCAACGGCCTCGACAACGCCTGGACCTACCCGATGGGGCTCGGCACGCCCGCAGCCACCGTCGCGATGCAGGCACGGCGCTACATGCACGAGTACGGCGCCACCTCGGAGGACTTCGGCGTCGTCGCCGTCGCGGACCGCCGCCACGCCGCTACGAACCCGGCGGCGTTCTTCTACGAGAAGCCGATCACCCTCGAGGACCACCAGGCCTCGCGGATGATCGTCGACCCACTGCACCTCCTCGACTGCTGCCAGGAGAGTGACGGGGCGGTCGCGCTGGTCGTCACCTCGGTCGAGCGGGCCCGCGACCTCCGCCAGGCTCCCGCCGTGGTCGCCGCCGCCGCGCAGGGGAGCGGCGCCGACCAGTACGTCATGACGTCCTACTACCG